>CAIUDG010000065.1 GCA_903897925.1 uncultured beta proteobacterium
CGCCACCCGCATCAAATGCCGGTGGCGTTTTTACCTGGTGCGATCAGGCACTTGATGGCCATCGCGTAACTTGATCAGAAGCCCAGCAAATTACGTGACCACACTCAATTAACGCGCCCAACGCTGGACCCGAAACGGTTCACTGCCGTGTAGGCAGCTCAGAAATCGGTGGAGGTAAGGCTGATGGCAGACAGTGAGTTCACTGCCGTGTAGGCAGCTCAGAAACAACATCCAAGGTGATATTCCCGGCCACGGCCGTTCACTGCCGTGTAGGCAGCTCAGAAAGTCAGGATGCGAGCGACGGTTGGTCCGATGATGTTCACTGCCGTGTAGGCAGCTCAGAAAGTTTCGCATGCCGCTGGTGAAATGATTCACCAGTTCACTGCCGTGTAGGCAGCTCAGAAAAGCAACAGCAAACACCGAACGATGAATGGCCCGTTCACTGCCGTGTAGGCAGCTCAGAAATATGTGGACACCGCAGGCGGCGGCAAAGCGATGTTCACTGCCGTGTAGGCAGCTCAGAAATTGGTGCGAGGCGATACGTTGTCGATGCCGAAGTTCACTGCCGTGTAGGCAGCTCAGAAATCGCTGGCGGAGAACTGGTACCCCTCGCGGGCGTTCACTGCCGTGAAGGCAGCTCAGAAAAAGTGACGATGTGCGGAGAGGGCGCGAGTTTCGTTCACCGCCGTGTAGGCAGCTCAAAAAGTGTGCAATGTAGGCGAGTCGTACCACTCAAAGTTCACTGCCGTATAGGCAGCTCAAAAAATCCGCGCCGGTCACAGCGCCGCGATTCGATCGTTCACTGCCGTGTGGGCAGCTCAAAAAATAGCGTACCGACAGCTCGGAGGCTGGGCTGATTTCAAAATGGTGAAGCGGTACGGCTTCCATGCGGCGTGGTACTTGACGAATTACGCGGACAACATCAACCCTGACCGAAAACCCTGACCGTTTATCACGTATCGAACGGCATCGAAACGTCTTCTATTAACGCTCCCTGGTGTATCCGTGCTCTGACCAAGAAACCAAAAAGCCTTCTAAATCAACGACTTAGAAGGCTTAAATTGGTGGGCGATGCAAGTTTCGAACTTGCGACCCCCACAGTGTGAATGTGGTGCTCTACCCCTGAGCTAATCGCCCTGAATTCTTATCAGGAAAGACTTAGATTATACACAAAAATCAGGCTACTTTGCGCCAAACCGTTTTTCCACCGCTGGCCTTGTCAATTTGCAGCAAAGTTTCGTCGTGCGCGCCCAGCTCCTGCGCATTGGCGGACAGCACCGGCAGTTCGAATCCGCTCAGATCAATGCGCTCCACTTTGATGCCAGACTTGTCTTCGTCACCAGAATCCATCATCAGCGCGTTCTGGCCGCGCGTCATATTGATGTAGACATCGGCCAGCAACTCGGCGTCCAACAAGGCGCCGTGCAAGGTACGCCCGGAGTTGTCAACCTCCAGTCGATCGCACAAGGCATCCAGGCCGTTGCGTTTGCCGGGGTACATTTCCTTGGCCAGCGCCAGAGAGTCGATGACACCCGCAATATGTTCCCGGAACGCAGGCCGGCCCACCAGCTGCAATTCGGCGTTCAGGAACGCAATGTCGAACGGTGCGTTGTGGATGATGATTTCCGCGTCCTGTACGAACGCCAGAAACTCATCCACCACCTGCGCAAATGTTGGCTTGTCGCGCAGGAACTCGGTAGTGATTCCGTGGACCTTCAGCGCTTCTTCGTGGCTTTCGCGCCCAGAGTTGAGGTACAGGTGCAAATTGCGTCCGGTCAGCTTGCGCTGCACCATCTCGACGCAACCAATTTCCACAATCCGGTCCCCCTGGTCTGCCGACAGACCGGTGGTTTCCGTGTCGAGAAAAATTTGTCGCAAGGCGGCCATCAGTGGTTTTCCTTGGCGTGGTTGATGGAGTACTTCGGGATCTCCACCACCAGATCGCGCAAGGCCACAATGGCCTGGCAACCCAGCCGCGAATTCGGCTCCAGGCCCCAGGCGCGGTCGAGCAAGTCTTCTTCCGACTCTTCCAGCGCGTTCAACGAGGCAAATCCTTCACGCACCACCACATGGCAGGTGGTGCAGGCGCAGCTCATGTCGCACGCATGCTCAATGGCAATACCACCTTCGAGCAGGGCTTCGCAGATGGAGGTTCCAGAGGCCGCAGGCACTTCGGCACCGGTCGGGCAGTACTCCGGATGGGGCAATATTTTGATAATGGGCATAGCGTCTAGGGTACCGATTCCGGAAATCAAATGGTTGCAATATTCTTGCCGGCCAGGGCCTGGGCAATGCCACGGTTCATGCGCTGGGCAGCAAAGTTTTCGGTCGCCTGCGCCAGCGCCTTGGAACAGGCTTCAATCGGCGCGGCCTCGGCACCGAGCACCGCGTCGCGCAAGGCCTGCATGGCGCCAGCCACTCCCTGCTTTTCCTGGGCGTCCAGCAAATCGCCGTCGGCACGCAAGGCACTCTCGGTGGCCAGCAGCAAGCGGTCGGCATCGACCCGGGCTTCGACCAGGGCGCGTGCCTGAATATCGACCTGCGCCGTCTGAAAACTTTCCTGCAGCATCCGGGCCACCTGCTCGTCGCTCAGTCCATAACTGGGTTTGACGTCGATGCGCGCATGCACGCCACTGCCCTGCTCCACCGCGCTGACGCTGAGCAAACCATCGGCGTCCACCGTAAAGGTCACGCGAATCCGCGCCGCACCGGCCGCCATCGGCGGAATTCCGCGCAGCTCAAACCGCGCCAGGCTGCGACAGTCCGCCACCAGATCGCGTTCGCCCTGCACCACATGCAGCGCCAGCGCGGTCTGACCGTCTTGGTAGGTGGTGAAATCCTGCGCCATCGCCACCGGAATGGTCTGGTTGCGCGGAACAATGCGCTCCACCAGACCGCCCATGGTCTCAACGCCCAACGACAAGGGAATCACGTCCAGCAGCAGCATGTCGCCCGAGGCGCTGTTGCCAGCCAGCTGATTGGCCTGAATCGCCGCGCCCAGGGCGACCACTTCATCCGGGTTCAGATTGATCAAAGGCGGCTGGCCAAAAAAACTTTCCACAGCGGCGCGCACCTGCGGCATGCGCGTTGAACCACCGACCAGCACCACGCCCTGCACCGCCGCCTTGTCCAGGCCGGCGTCGCGCAAAGCCTTGCGCACCGACTGCAGCGTGCGCTGTGTCAGGTGCTGCGTGAGGTCGTCGAACTGGCTGCGCCGCAGCGTCAGCTGGATCGAACCACAGGACAAACCGAGTGCCACATCGATCTGTTCCTGCGACGAGAGCAATTCCTTGCAATGCCGCGCATACGCCAGCAAGGCCGCGCGATCAGACGCCTCGGTCACTTGAAGGCCCACATGTTGGGCAAGCCAGTCGGCCAGTGCACGGTCGTAGTCATCGCCGCCCAGCGCCGAGTCTCCGCCCGTGGCGAGTACTTCGAAGACTCCGGCCGACAAACGCAGAATGGAAATATCAAAGGTGCCGCCACCCAGGTCATACACCGCGTACACACCTTGCGCAGCGTTGTCCAGACCGTAGGCGATGGCGGCTGCGGTTGGTTCGCTGATCAGGCGCAGCACATTCAAACCGGCGAGTTGTGCCGCGTCCTTGGTTGCCTGGCGCTGGCCTTCATCAAAATAAGCCGGCACCGTGATCACGGCACCGTAAATATCGTCGTTAAAGGTGTCTTCAGCGCGAAAGCGCAGCGTGGCCAGAATCTCGGCACTGACCTCCACCGGACTCTTGTCGCCAGCAACAGTACGCACCTTGACCATGCCCGGGTTGTCTACCAGGGCAAACGGCAGTTTCTCGGCATGGGCCACATCGGCCAGGCCTCGGCCCATGAAACGCTTGACCGACACCACGGTATTGGCCGGGTCCTGTGCCTGCTGGGCCAGGGCATCGAATCCAATCTGCCGGCGCGTGGCGTCAAGGTAACGCACTGCGCTGGGCAATAGCACGCGCCCTTGCGCATCGGGCAGGCACTCGGACACACCGTGGCGCACGCTGGCCACCAGCGAGTGCGTGGTTCCGAGATCAATCCCTACCGCAATCCGACGTCCGTGCGGATTGGGGGTCTGTCCCGGTTCTGAAATTTGTAAGAGAGCCATAGTGCCTAATCTTCCGAACCGGCTTATTCCAACTGATCTCGGCGCCGGTCCAGGTCCTGCAAAAACTTATCGATAAACATCAAGGCACGCACCAGTTCCACTGCGCGCGCAAGATCGTGCTGCTCGTCAAGGGCCTGCGCGCACTGCTGCAGCACCTGTTTGCGACTCGCCTGCACCTCATTGTCTACAGCATCCAAGGCCACTTCCGATGCCGCGTCTTCCAGCGTTTCGCGCCATTCCATCTGCTGCATCAAAAACTGCGGCGGCATCGCCGTATTGGTATTGGCCAACACGGGCGCGCCACCCAACTCACACAGATAGGCGGCCCGTTTCACCGGATCCTTCAGGCGCTGATAGGCCTCATTGATACGCACCGACCACTGCATGGCGATCCGCTGGGCGGCAGCGCCCTGCGCGGCAAACTTGTCCGGATGGGCCTCGCGCTGCAAGGCCTTCCAGCGCGCATCCAGGGCCGACAAGTCCTGGGCAAACTGGCGTGGGACGGCAAACAGAACAAAGTCATTGGCCTGCAAATCCATACCGGCTGCCAATGCCTCAGACACGGAACGATTCTCCGCAGCCGCACTTGTCCCGTTCATTCGGGTTATTGAAGCGAAACCCCTCGTTCAGGCCTTCGCGCACAAAATCCAGTTCGGTGCCGTCGATATAGGCCAGGCTCTTGGGGTCCACCAGCACCTTCACGCCAAAGCCTTCAAACACCAGGTCTTCCGGGGCCAGTTCATCGACATATTCCAGCTGATAAGCCAACCCGGAGCAACCCGTGGTTTTGACGCCCAGGCGCACACCAACGCCCTTGCCACGTTTGGTCAGGTAGCGCGTTACGTGGCGTGCAGCCGCCTCGGTCAAAGTCACTGCCATATCAGTTCAGGTGTTTCTTTTTGTAGTCATCCACTGCCGCCTTGATGGCGTCTTCCGCCAGAATCGAGCAATGGATTTTCACTGGAGGCAAGGCCAGTTCTTCGGCGATTTCACTGTTCTTCAGGGCCGCTGCCTGGTCCAGCGTCTTGCCTTTGACCCATTCGGTCACCAGCGAACTCGACGCAATGGCAGAGCCACAGCCGTAGGTCTTGAAACGCGCATCTTCGATCACGCCGGTCTGCGGATTCACCTTGATCTGCAGCTTCATCACGTCACCGCAGGCCGGTGCACCGACCATGCCGGTGCCTACCGAATCGTCGCCCTTGTCAAAGCTACCTACGTTGCGTGGGTTTTCATAGTGGTCAACCACTTTTTCAGAATAGGCCATTTTGCTTACCTCGATAAATTAGTGTGCAGCCCATTGGATGGTGCTGATGTCAATGCCTTCCTGGTACATATCCCACAAGGGGCTCAGGTCTCGCAGCTTGGCGACGTTGACCTTGATGGTCTCCACGGCATAGTCAATTTCGGCTTCCGTGGTCCAGCGGCCGATAGTCATGCGCAGGCTGCTGTGCGCCAGTTCGTCACTGCGCCCCAGGGCACGCAGCACATAGCTGGGCTCCAGGCTGGCAGATGTGCAGGCGGAACCGCTGCTCACGGCGAGTCCCTTGATGCCCATCATCAGCGACTCACCTTCCACATAGTTGAAGCTCATGTTCAGGTTGTGTGGCACGCGCTTTTCCAGATGGCCGTTGATGAACACCTGCTCGATGCCTTTCAATCCGTCCAGCATGCGATTGTGCAGCGCCAGAATGCGCTGGTTTTCCGCTGCCATTTCTTCCTTGGCAATGCGATAGGCCTCGCCCATGCCGACGATCTGGTGTGTTGGCAAGGTGCCGCTGCGCATGCCGCGCTCGTGGCCGCCACCGTGCATTTGCGCTTCCAGGCGGATGCGTGGCTTGCGGCGCACATACAGCGCACCAATGCCTTTGGGACCATAGGTTTTGTGCGAAGTCAGACTCATCAGGTCAACCGGCAAATGCGCCAGATCGATGTCCACCCGGCCCGTGGCCTGCGCCGCGTCGACGTGGAAAATCACGCCCTTGGCACGGCAGATGGCACCGATGGCCGCGATGTCCTGGATCACACCGATCTCATTATTCACATACATGACACTGGCCAGAATGGTGTCCGGGCGAATTGCCGCCTGGAACGCGTTCAGGTCCAGCAGGCCGTCCGGCTGCACGTCCAGATAGCTGACTTCAAAACCCTGGCGCTCCAGTTCGCGGCAGGTATCCAGCACCGCCTTGTGCTCGGTCTTGACCGTGATGATGTGCTTGCCGCGGGTCTTGTAAAAATGTGCTGCGCCCTTGAGGGCCAGGTTGTCCGACTCGGTTGCGCCAGATGTCCAGACAATCTCGCGCGGGTCGGCTCCGATCAGCGCAGCCACCTGCTCGCGCGCCTTTTCCACCGCTGCTTCGGCTTCCCAACCCCAGGCATGGCTGCGCGAGGCCGGGTTGCCAAAATGGTTGCGCAACCAGGGCAACATGGCGTCCACGACCCGCTCGTCGCAGGGGTTGGTGGCGCTGTAGTCCATGTAAATGGGGAAATGGGGCGTGTTTTCCATGATCGGACTCGATACCTACTTGAATGATTTTTTGTTCTTGAAACTTAGCTCTTGGAGAATGCATTGCCCAGTGCGAACACCGAATTCGGCGCGTTAACCCGCATCGGCTTGCTCACCGGCATGGCCGAGATGGCGCGCTTGAGGCTGGGCTTTTCTTCCACTTGCAGTCCCTTGGCCAACTGTTCGTCAACCAGCTTCTGCAGTGTCACAGCGTCGAGGAATTCGACCATGCGCACATTCAGGGAAGCCCACAAATCGTGCGTCATGCAACGCGCACCTTCGCCGAGGCAATTTTCCTTGCCGCTGCACTGGGTGGCGTCAATCGGCTCATCGACGGACACAATGATATCGGCCACGGTGATGTCACAGGCCTTGCGCGCCAGCATATAGCCGCCGCCCGGCCCGCGGGTCGATTCGACCAGTTCGTGGCGTCGCAGTTTGCCGAACAGCTGCTCCAGGTAGGACAGCGAAATCTGCTGCCGCTGGCTGATGGCAGCCAGGGTCACCGGGCCACTGCTCTGGCGCAGGCCCAGATCAATCATTGCGGTGACCGCAAAGCGGCCTTTGGTAGTGAGACGCATGGCATGCTCCTTCCGTCGATTTGGTTGACTAACGGACTCAAGTATAGCAAGAAACCCAGCAAAGCGCTCGGGTTAATAGACTGATCAGTCGCATACCCGACTATTACTTAGGGATAGGCATCGGCACCACGTTGTCCGAGCCCGGCGCACCAAAGGCCTGCTCCTTCAAAATGCGCAGCTGGTCGCGCACACGGGCCGCCTTTTCGAATTCCAGATTGCGCGCAAATTCCATCATCTGTTTCTCCAGGCGCTTGATTTCGCGGGAAATATCCTTCTCGCTCATCTCCTCGACCTGGGCCCGGGCCTGGGCGTCGCGCTCCAGGCGCTCGGCTTCCTTGCCGGCTTTTTCGCTGTAGACACCATCGATCAGATCGCGCACTTTTTTAACGATGGCACGCGGCGTGATGCCCATGGCCAGGTTGTGCGCCACCTGTTTGGCGCGGCGCCGCTCGGTCTCACCTATGGCGCGGTTCATCGAATCGGTGCGTTTGTCCGCGTACAAAATGGCGCGCCCTTCCAGGTTGCGCGCAGCGCGGCCGATGGTCTGGATCAGGGAACGTTCCGAGCGCAGGAAGCCTTCCTTGTCGGCATCCAGAATCGCCACCAGCGAAACTTCCGGAATATCCAGGCCCTCGCGCAGCAAATTGATGCCCACCAGCACATCAAAAGTGCCCAGACGCAAATCGCGCAGAATTTCGACCCGTTCCACGGTATCCACGTCGCTGTGCAGGTAGCGCACCTTGACGCCGTTGTCGCCGAGGTAGTCGGTCAACTGTTCGGCCATGCGCTTGGTCAGGGTGGTAATCAGTACGCGCTCATTTTTTTCCACCCGGATACGAATTTCCTGCAGCACGTCGTCGACCTGGCTGGTCGCCGGGCGCACTTCGACTTCCGGGTCGACCAGTCCGGTCGGCCGCACCACCTGTTCCACCACCTGCCCGGCATGGTCTTTTTCCCACTGCCCAGGCGTCGCCGACACGAAGACGGCCTGGCGCATCTTGGTTTCGAACTCCTCGAACTTCAGCGGCCGGTTGTCCAGTGCGCTCGGCAGCCGGAAGCCATATTCGACCAGCGTGGTCTTGCGCGCCCGGTCGCCGTTGTACATGCCGCCAAACTGGCCGATCAGCACGTGGCTTTCGTCCAGAAACATCAGCGAGTCTTTGGGCAAATAGTCCGTCAGCGTGGCCGGCGGCTCACCCGGCGCCGAGCCGCTCAGGTGCCGCGAATAATTTTCAATGCCCTTGCAGTGCCCGACCTCGGACAGCATTTCCAGATCAAACCGGGTGCGCTGCTCCAGGCGCTGGGCTTCCACCAGCTTGCCATCGGCGACAAACTGCTTCAGACGCTGCGCCAGTTCCAATTTGATGGTCTCCACCGCGGCCAACACTTGCTCACGCGGCGTCACGTAATGGCTGCTCGGGTACACCGTGAAGCGCGGAATCTTCTGGCGGATGCGCCCGGTCAGCGGATCGAACAACTGCAGCGACTCGATTTCATCGTCAAACAGCTCCACACGGATTGCCATTTCGCTGTGCTCGGCCGGAAAAATGTCAATCGTGTCGCCCCGCACCCGGAATGCGGAGCGCGAGAAATCCATGTCATTGCGCTGGTACTGCATGCGCACCAGTTGGGCAATCATGTCGCGTTGGCCCAGCTTGTCGCCGACACGCAGTGTCATCACCATCTTGTGGTACGCCTCGGGCTGACCAATACCGTAAATCGCCGACACCGTGGCCACAATCACCACATCGCGCCGCTCCAGCACGCTTTTGGTACAGGACAAGCGCATTTGCTCAATGTGCTCATTGATGGCGGAATCCTTTTCGATGAAAAGGTCGCGCTGCGGCACATAGGCTTCTGGCTGGTAGTAGTCGTAATAGCTGACAAAGTACTCCACCGCATTCTTCGGGAAAAACTCCCGGAACTCGCTGTAGAGCTGGGCCGCCAGGGTCTTGTTCGGCGCAAACACAATCGCCGGACGCCCGAGCCGCGCAATCACATTGGCCATGGTGAAGGTCTTGCCGGAGCCCGTGACCCCGAGCAGGGTCTGGAACACCTCGCCATCTTCCACGCCCTCCACCAGCTGGCGAATCGCCTCCGGCTGGTCGCCGGCCGGGGGATACGGTTGGTACAGCTCAAACGGGGAATCCGGAAAGCGCACAAAGGTTCCGGTCGGCGCCTTCGCCGCATCGCCGGCCTCCAGGCCAGGCGGATTCACATTCAAAGAAGATACAGACATGGGCAGCGCAACAATCCATCGATCAAACCCGCAACTGTAGACTAGTCGCGCAGCCCCCATACACCAGACCGCAAACCGCCATGCAAATTACGCAACTGCTGAACATTGAACTGCCCATCATCCAAGCCCCCATGGCCGGCGTACAGGGCAGCGCACTGGCGCTGGCCGTAAGCCAGGCCGGTGCGCTGGGATCGCTGCCCGCCGCCATGCTGGACGCGCAGACCTTGCGCAGCGAGCTGGAACGCATCCGCCAGCACACCGCCAAGCCCTACAACGTCAACTTTTTTTGCCACCAGGCGACGCCATTCGACCTGCCGCAGGAGCAACGCTGGCGTCAGCACTTGCGGCCGTACTACCAGGCCTTTGGCCTGAGCGAACCGGCAATGCCGCTGGCACCAACCCGAATGCCCTTCGATGCCAGCATGGCGGCCGTCTTGGAACCCTTTGCGCCGCCGGTTGTCAGCTTCCATTTCGGACTGCCCGACGCCGCCCTGGTACTGCGCGCCAAGGCCTGGGGTGCGCGCATCCTGTCCAGCGCCACCACCCTGGAGGAAGGCCTGTGGCTGCAGGCGCACGGCGTCGATGCAGTCATTGCCCAGGGCTTGCCCGCCGGCGGCCACCGGGGTCACTTTCTAGCCCCTGACCTGCGTGGCCAGATGGACACCCTGGAGCTGGTGCGCCAATTGGTCGCGCAGCTGCAGGTACCGGTCATCGCTGCCGGCGGTATCGCCAGTGCCGACGGCGTACAGGCCGCATTGCAGGCCGGCGCCAGCGCGGCGCAAATCGGCACGGCCTACCTGCTCTGCCCGCAAGCCGGTACCAGCCCGCTGCACCGCCAGGCCTTGCAGCACGCGGCCCGGCAGCCAGACGCGACGCACACCGCCACCGCCCTGACCAATGTATTTACCGGTCGCCCGGCACGCGGATTGCCGAACCGGGCCATGCGCGAGCTCGGCCCCCTGTGCCCTGATGCGCCGGTATTTCCCTGGGCCAGCACCGCCATGGCGCCTTTACGGCAACACGCCGAAGCCCTCGGCAGCAGTGATTTTTCACCGCTTTGGAGTGGCAGCAACACCAGCGGCTGCGCCGAGATCGATGCCGGTGAACTGACACGCCAACTGGCCGGTCGTTAAGGCGCGCGACGCACTATCCTGGAGCACCGCTAAAATACCGGGTTTTCCCCAACTTCTTCAACACAGGACTTGTTCATGTCACTCTTTTCCGCTGTCGAAATGGCCCCTCGCGATCCGATTCTGGGTCTGAACGAGCAATTCAATGCCGACACCAACCCCAACAAGGTCAACCTGGGTGTGGGCGTGTATTTCGACGACAACGGCAAACTGCCCCTGCTGGCTTGCGTGCAAGCCGCCGAAAAGACCATGATGGACAAGCCCACCGCCCGTGGCTACCTGCCCATCGACGGTATCGCCGCCTATGACGCCGCCGTCAAGGGCCTGGTGTTTGGCGCCGACAGCGAACCCGTTACCTCGGGTCGTGTTGCCACGGTGCAAGCCATTGGCGGCACCGGCGGCCTGAAAATCGGTGCCGACTTTCTGAAGCGCCTGAGCCCGAACGCCACGGTTCTGATTTCCGATCCGAGCTGGGAAAACCACCGCGCGCTGTTCAGCAACGCCGGCTTCCAGGTCGACACCTACGCCTACTACGATGCGGCCCAGCGCGGCGTCAACTTCGACGGCATGTTGGCCAGCCTGAACGCCGCCGCTGCCGGCACCATCGTGGTATTGCACGCCTGCTGCCACAACCCGACCGGCTATGACATCACGCCAGCCCAGTGGGACCAGGTCATTGCCGTGATCAAGGCACGCCAGCTGACCCCGTTCCTGGACATGGCCTACCAGGGCTTTGGCTACGGTATCGCCGAAGACGGCGCAGTGATTGGCAAATTTGTCGCCTCCGGCCTGAACTTTTTTGTCTCCACTTCCTTCTCCAAGAGCTTCAGCCTGTACGGCGAGCGCGTCGGCGGCCTGTCGGTGCTGTGCCAGGACAAGGAAGAAGCCAGCCGCGTGCTGAGCCAGCTGAAAATCGTGATTCGCACCAACTACTCCAACCCACCCACCCATGGTGGAGCCGTGGTCGCCGCCGTGCTGAACAACCCGGAATTGCGCGCCCTGTGGGAAAAAGAACTCGGTGAAATGCGCGTGCGCATCAAGGCCATGCGCCAAAAGCTGGTCGACGGCCTGAAGGCCGCTGGCGTGCAACAAGACATGGGCTTCATCACCACGCAAATCGGCATGTTCAGCTACTCCGGCCTGAGCAAGGACCAGATGGTGCGTCTGCGCAGCGAATTCGGTGTTTACGGCACCGACACCGGCCGCATGTGCGTGGCGGCGTTGAACAGCAAAAACATCGACTACGTCTGCGCCGCCATCGCCAAGGTGGTCTGATCCGGCACGCCGGTAGCTGCTATGTGCGTTCCAAGGCTTGCGGTTTGGCTGCTGGGCATGCTCTGCATGGCCCAGGCCCTGGCCTGGGAAAACCACAGTTTTCCCAGCTACCGCGCCCTGGAAAAGCTGCATGAGGTGGCCGATGCCGCACCGGTTGCGGCCGAGCCACTGGAAGTCTTTCTGCGCAGCGAAGAAAAAACCATCGAAGCGCTGTTAGCGAGCCAGGAAGCCTGGGCCGTTGCCAACCTGGAGCAATACCCGCCACGTCCTGCCACACTGGCCTTCACCGCCAGTCCGAACGCCGGCGACGACACCCGCAAACGGGCGTTTCTGATGGCCCTGCGCGTGGCACCGAATAGCAAGTTTGCGCTTTATCTCCAACCCGACCCCTGGAATCCGCTCACCGGTCCGGCCCTTGCCATGGACGCCGCCAGCACTGTGGCCGATCCGAGCACTGGCAACCGGCATCTGATTGCCATCAAATCCGGCGACAGCGTCGCGCCGCTGGCGGTGGTGGCCTCGGCCACTGATGAAACCGATTTCGGTCTGGATGCATTCCTGTGGAACGACAGCCCTTCCGAATGGGCCCAATACTACGATTTCGGCCCGATCCCATTTGGCGACGCCAATTCCGCCGCCGCATCGCAGGAACCATTTCACATGGCTTTCATGCATGAAAGCCGCACCCTGTACTGGGCCATGCCCGGACTGCATCGCACTTTTCTGGCCTTGCGCAATTACCAGTTCAGCACCCTGGCGGCGCTGGCCTTTCGCACCGGGCACGCGTACTGGGGCTGGCGCTTTTCCGGACTGGCACTGCGTTACCTGCAAGACCTGACCGAGCCCTACCGTGCGCGCCTGAGCCCGAACGACGCCAGCATCAAACTGCTGGGCGCCCAGACTTTGGCGGCACTGGGCTTCGGTAGCATGAAAAGCGACTACCTGGCCCTGCGCAGCAACCGCATTCGCGTGCTGGCGAAATACCAGTCGGAGCTAATGGACAACCTGGCGCAAAACAAGTCCGACTGCGGCTTCTGCAAAGCGCTGCGCAACACGGACAAGGACAAGTCTTACCCGGAGTGGAGCGAGCGCTATCTGCGCGACGTGGTTTCACCGCAGGCGATCCAGGCCGGACCGCGTGTCGCCAGCGCCTTGCTGGCAGCCATGCCCCCAGCGTACGTATCGGATCCCTTGTATGATTTCGCCGCGAATGCAGCCGGAATCAGTGTGCTAGCCGAAGTCGCCAAACGCGACCCCGCAGATCGCACGCGGTTGGATAATTTGTTGACTGAACTTCTCGGGAATTTCGCTTCCCACAGCCGAAACGCCCTGCGAGGAATTCTTAGAGCAAGCAATCCAATGTAAAAGACTTAAAACTGTTATATTGCACTGCAACATTTTTAATTAGAGAGTGCCCTATGCTTTACCAGCTTTATGAATCCCAACGCTCCTTGATGGAACCTTTTGCGGATCTGGCGCAAGCCGCTGCAAAAGTGTATGCCAACCCTCTGTCGGTGGCCGGTCAAAACCCGTTTGCACAGCGTTTGTCGGCCACTTATGACCTGATGCACCGCCTGGGCAAAGACTACGAGAAGCCAGAATTCGGCCTGCGCACGATCGAAGTCGACGGTGTGGACGTGGCCATCCATGAACGCGTGGAAATCGACAAGCCGTTTTGCGAACTGCGTCGCTTCAAGCGCTTCAGCGACGACCCACACACACTGGAAAAAATCAAGAACCAGCCGGCCGTGCTGATCGTGGCACCGCTCTCCGGCCACTATGCCACCCTGCTGCGTGACACCGTCAAGACCATGCTGCGGGACCACAAGGTCTACATCACGGATTGGAAAAATGCCCGCCTGGTGCCCATGAGCGAAGGCGAGTTCCACCTCGACGACTACGTCAACTACGTGCAGGAATTCATCCGCCACGTTCAGAAAATCTACGGTAACTGCCACGTCATGAGTGTGTGCCAGCCGACCGTGCCGGTACTGGCGGCGGTGTCCCTGATGGCCAGCCGCGGTGAAAAGACACCGCTGAGCATGACCATGATGGGCGGACCAATCGACGCGCGCCGCTCGCCCACCGCGGTGAACAACCTGGCCATGAACAAGAGCCACACCTGGTTCGAAAACAATGTGATTTACCGCGTACCCAGCAGCTTCCCGGGTGCCGGACGCCGCGTCTACCCCGGTTTCATGCAGCACACCGGTTTTGTGGCCATGAACCCCGATCACCATGCCAAGAGCCACTATGACTACTTCAAGGACCTGATCAAGGGCGATGACGCCAGCACCGAAGCGCACCGCAAGTTCTACGACGAATACAACGCCGTGCTCGACATGGACGCCGACTACTACCTGGAAACCATCCGCGTCGTATTCCAGGACTTCAGCCTGGTCAACGGCACCTGGGATGTGCGCGGCGTCAATGGCAAGGTGGAGCGTGTGCATCCGGACGACATCAAGGACACCGCACTGCTGTCCGTGGAAGGCGAGCTCGACGACATCTCCGGTTCCGGCCAGACCCGCGCCGTGCACGACATTTGCGGTGGCGTGCCCAAGGAATGGCAACACCACTACGAAGCCAAAGGTGCCGGTCACTACGGTATTTTCTCGGGCCGCCGCTGGCGCGAGATGGTCTACCCGGTAGTCAAGGCCTTTATCCTGGATCACAACACGCCGGCCAGTGCCGGTGCTGCCCGCGCTGCTTCTGCCAGCACCAGCGCTGGGGCCATCGCCGACAACCCGACCTCCAGTTCGCTCGCCGTGGTTCCAGCCAAGAAAGTGGCTACCAAAAAGGCCGTTGCCAAGAAAGTGGCCGTCAAGAAGTGAGCGCCGGGGCAGTTCCGTCCGCGCCGCTGGCCGAGCGCCTGCTGGATGCGCTGCCCCAGACCCAGTGCAAGCGCTGTGGCTACCCGGACTGCGCCGCCTACGCGCAGGCCATGGCCCAGGGCGAGGCCGGTATCAACCAGTGTGCGCCCGGTGGTGCCGAAGGCATACAGCGCCTGCGGGCCATTACCGGCGCGCCCGACTGCACTCTGAACCCTGATTTTGGTGAAGAAGGTCCACGCACCGTGGCCTTCATCGACGAAGACTGGTGCATCGGCTGCACCCTGTGCATCACGGCTTGCCCGGTAGATGCCATAGTCGGCAGCAACAAGCGCATGCACACCGTGCTGGAGTCGGCCTGTACCGGATGTGAGCTGTGCCTGCCGGTGTGCCCGGTAGACTGCATCTTGCTGGAAAATGTCAGCGCAGAGCGCACCGGCTGGGCCGCCTGGTCAGAGCCGCAAGCACTGCAGGCGCGCCAGCGCCATAGCGCGTCGCTCTTGCGGCGCCAGCGTGCCGAAGAAGAGTTGCAGCAAAAGCGCGAAAACAAGGCCTTGCTGAAACTGTCCGACCTGGCGGCACATTCGCAGCACACCGACCCGGCCATCCTGGACCGAAAACGCCAGGTCATCCAGGCGGCACTGGAGCGGGCACGCGCATTGCGCGCCCGCTAAGCCAGCGCAGGGGCAGCGCTTAGAGCAGCCCTTTCTCCACCCGCGTGGCCATTTGCGAAAAGGCCTTCACCACTTCCGGTGGCGCCTGCACCAGTTCGATCAACACGCCTTCGCCGGAAATCGGGAATTCGTCGTTCGACTTGGGGTGCAGAAAGCAGATGTCAAAACCAGCAGCGCCCTTGCGAATGCCCCCCGGGGCGAAGCGCACGCCATGCTGGGTCAGCCAGTCCACGGCGGTGGGCAGATCGTCAATCCACAAACCCACGTGGTTCAGCGGCGTGGCGTGCACGGCCGGCTTTTTCTCGGGGTCCATCGGTTGCATCAGATCGACCTCGACCTTGAAGGGGCCGCTGCCGATGGCGCAGATGTCTTCGTCAACGTTTTCTTTTTCGCTTTGAAAAGTGCCCGTCACCTGCAGGCCAAGCATGTTGACCCACAGATTTTGCAGACGCTTCTTGTCCGGACCACCGATGGCGATTTGCTGGATGCCCAGCACCTGGAATGGGCGCTGCATTTATGCAAACTCCACGATCGGCTGGTCCACCGACAGGCTTTCGCCCTTGTTGGCCAGCACCTTGCCGACCACGCCATCGGCCACAGCGAACAGCACGTTTTCCATTTTCATGGCTTCAATCACCGCCACGCGCTCACCGGCCTGCACCTTCTGACCCGGCACCACGGCCACTTCCACCAGCAGACCCGGCATCGGCGACAGCACAAAGCGACTCATGTCCGGCGCGGCCTTGAACGGCATCAGGGCATGCAGTTCGGCATTGCGTGGCGACATCACCATGACATCGACACGGGTGCCGTTGTGCTGCACGCGCAGCGCCAGCGGATTCTTCGGCGTGCCGCGCTCCACCTGGGCCACAAAAGGCGTGCCGTTGACGCTGCCGGTAATGACAATGTCATTCAGGCGCGAGCTGCTGCAGATGTCGTAGCTCTGGCTGCCCACCGTAACGCGTGCCGAGCCGGTGCGACCGACAAAATCTTCGACCCGCACCGGGGTGTAGCGATTGGCGCCTTCGCTGCCCAGCGTCACCACCACGTAATCGGCGCCGTCGTTGACGGCGTAACCGGGCAGCTGACCGCTCATGGCGGCGGCACGTTCGCGCGACTTGCGGCGCACAAACACGGCCAGCGCCTGCAGGAAGTCGGCGTCGTCATGAGGCACGTCTTCAGCGAAGAAGCCCTTGCCGTAGTTCTCGGCGATGAAGCCGGTGTTGAACTGGCCGCTGACAAACTTCGGGTGCGCCAGCAGTGCCGACTGGAAGGGGATGTTGCTGGACACACCGCGAATCACAAAACCGTTCAGCGCTTCGCGCATCTTGGCAATCGCTTCCATGCGGTCCTTGCCGTGCACGATCAGCTTGGCGATCATGGAGTCGTAGTACATCGGAATCTCGCCGCCGTCATGCACGCCGGTATCCACGCGCACGCCTTGCAGGTGCTCGATGTCACCTTGCCACATGGTCTGCGCCGGGGGCGCAAAGCGCACCAGACGACCAGTGGACGGCAGGAAGTTGCGGAACGGGTCTTCGGCATTGATGCGGCACTCGATGGCCCAGCCGTCGCGCTTGACTTCGGCTTGCGTCAGCGGCAGCTTTTCGCCAGCGGCGACACGGATCATCAACTCGACCAGATCGAGGCCGGTGATGGCTTCGGTCACCGGGTGTTCCACCTGCAGACGGGTGTTCATTTCCAGGAAGTAGAAGCTCTCGTCCTTACCGACCACGAATTCCACGGTGCCCGCACTCTGGTACTTCACGGCCTTGGCCAGAGCCACTGCCTGTTCGCCCATGGCCTTGCGGGTGGCGTCGCTGATGAAGGGGCTGGGCGCTTCTTCAATGACCTTCTGGTGGCGGCGCTGGATAGAGCACTCGCGCTCGTTCAGGTACAGCACATTGCCGTGCGCGTCGCCGATCAGCTGAATTTCGATGTGGCGCGGTTCTTCCACGAATTTTTCGATGAAGACGCGGTCATCGCCAAAGCTGTTGCGGGCTTCGTTGCGGCAGCTGGTGAAACCTTCCAGGGCTTCCTTGTCGTTCCAGGCCACGCGCAGACCCTTGCCACCGCCGCCGGCGCTGGCCTTGATCATCACCGGATAGCCAATGCTCTTGGCAATCTCGACGGCTTTTTCCGGCGTTTCGATGGCGTCGTTAACACCCGGAATGCAGTTCACACCGGCCGCGCCGGCCAGCTTCTTGGACTCGATCTTGTCGCCCATGGCGGCAATCGAATAGTGCTTGGGGCCGATGAAGGCAATGCCCTCTTCTTCCACGCGCTTGGAGAACTCGGAGTTTTCGCTCAGAAAACCATAGCCCGGGTGCACTGCCTGGGCGCCGGTCTGCTTGCAGGCAGCAATGATTTTTTCCGCCTGCAGATAGCTTTCGCGGCTGGGCGCCGGGCCGATGTGCACGGCTTCGTCCGCCAACAAAACATGGCGTGCATCGCGGTCCGCGTCGGAATAGACGGCAACCGTCTTGATGCCCATCTTGCGGGCAGTAGCGATCACACGGCAAGCGATTTCACCGCGGTTGGCAATCAAAATTTTGGTAAACATGGTCTGGTTTTTCCTATTCTTCTGTTCTTTTTTTACAGTGGAATGTTGCCGTGTTTACGCCACGGGTTCTCGATCTTCTTGTCCTTCAGCATCACCAGGCTGCGGCAGATCCGCTTGCGCGTTTCGTGCGGCAGGATGACGTCGTCGATAAAGCCGCGGGCACCCGCCACAAACGGGTTGGCGAAGCGGGCCTTGTACTCGGCTTCCTTGGCTGCCAGCTTTTCCGGATTGCCCTTGTCTTCTCGGAAAATAATTTCCACCGCGCCCTTGGCGCCCATCACGGCGATTTCGGCGTTTGGCCAGGCGAAGTTCACGTCGCCACGCAGGTGCTTGGACGCCATCACGTCGTAGGCACCGCCGTAGGCTTTGCGCGTAATCACGGTGATCTTCGGCACCGTGCACTCGGCATACGCGTAGAGCAGTTTGGCGCCGTGCTTGATGATGCCGCCGTATTCCTGCGAGGTGCCGGGCATGAAGCCGGGCACGTCCACAAAGGTGATCACCGGAATATTGAAGGCGTCGCAGAAGCGCACAAAGCGGGCCGCCTTGATCGAGCTCTTAATGTCCAGGCAACCGGCCAGCACCAGCGGCTGGTTCGCCACGATGCCGACGGTCTGGCCGTCCATGCGGGCAAAGCCGATCAGAATATTTTTGGCGTATTCGGGTTGCAGTTCGAAGAAGTCGCCATCGTCCACCGTCTTGACGATCAGCTCTTTCATGTCGTAAGGCTTGTTGGCATTGTCTGGCACCAGGGTGTCCAGGCTCTTGTCCATGCGTTCGGCCGGGTCACCACTGGGGCGCACCGGGGCTTTTTCCCGGTTGCTCAACGGCAGGTAGTTGTACAGGCGGCGCAGCATCAGCAGCGCTTCAACGTCGTTTTCAAACGCCAGATCGGCAACGCCGCTCTTGGTGGTGTGGGTCACGGCGCCACCGAGTTCTTCGGCGGTGACTTCTTCATGGGTCACGGTCTTGACCACTTCAGGGCCCGTCACAAACATGTAAGAGCTGTCCTTCACCATGAAGATGAAGTCGGTCATGGCCGGGCTGTACACCGCGCCACCGGCCGAGGGGCCCATGATCATGCTGATCTGCGGAATCACGCCGCTGGCCATCACATTGCGTTGGAATACGTCCGCGTAGCCGCCGAGTGAAGCAACGCCTTCCTGGATACGGGCGCCGCCCGAGTCGTTCAGGCCGATCACCGGAGCACCGACCTTCATGGCCTGGTCCATCACCTTGCAGATCTTTTCCGCATGGGCTTCCGACAGGGCACCGCCGAACACCGTGAAGTCCTGGCTGAAGACAAACACCAGGCGGCCGTTGATCATGCCGTAGCCGGTGACCACGCCGTCGCCGGGAATCTTTTGGTCGGCCATGCCGAAGTCGACACAACGGTGTTCGACAAACATATCCCACTCTTCAAACGTGCCTTCGTCGAGCAGCACTTCAATGCGTTCGCGCGCAGTGAGTTTTCCCTTTTTGTGTTGGGAATCAATGCGTTTTTGGCCGCCACCCAGGCGCGCGAGTTCGCGCTTGGCTTCGAGTTGTTCAAGGATATCGTGCATAGTTACCTTCTTTTGTTATCACTGTCGAATAGTGTTTGGCGCCAGCGCACCGGCATGCGCTGCAAGCAGCTTGCGCGCGGCGGTACTGGCGGCCAATTGTCCGGATTGCACTGCCGCAATGCATTGCGGCAGCTCCAATTGCAAAGCAGGATTGCTTTTGAATGCCTGTTTCAGACCGGCGTCGATGCGTTCCCACATCCACGACAAAGCCTGCTGTTGCCGCCGCTGCGCGAGCAGGCCGTTGGCGGTCTGTAACTCCTGAAAGCGGCACACCGCCGCCCAAAACCCTTCCAGCCCCTGGCCGTGCAAAGCGCTCAGGCGCATGACTTCGGGTTTCCAATAGCGCTCGCTGTGGCCATGCGCATGGCTGCCACCTTCCGGGTGCGCCAGCAGACGCAGACTGGAAGTGATCTGGGCCTGCGCGCGCATCGCCGCATCGGCGTCGAGGTCGGCCTTGTTGATCACCACCAGATCGGCCAGTTCCATGACCCCTTTTTTGATCGCCTGCAGGTCGTCGCCGGCATTGGGCAACTGCAACAGCACAAACATATCGGTCATGCCCTGCACTGCGGTTTCGCTCTGGCCCACGCCCACGGTTTCGACGATCACCACGTCATAGCCGGCGGCCTCGCAGACCAGCATCGATTCACGCGTCTTCTCGGCCACGCCACCCAGCGTCCCGCTGCTCGGGCTGGGCCGGATATAGGCGCGCTCCTGTACCGACAGCTGCTCCATGCGCGTCTTGTCGCCCAAAATGGAGCCGCCTGAAACCGTGCTGCTCGGGTCCACCGCCAGCACCGCCACCCGATGGCCCTTGCCGATCAGGTACAGGCCCAGCGCTTCAATGAAGGTGCTCTTGCCCACACCAGGTACGCCGCTGATGCCCAGGCGCAAAGACTTGCCGCTGTGCGGCAGCAGCGCGGTGAGCAAGGCGTCGGCGCGCAAGCGGTGGTCGGCACGCGTCGACTCCAGCAGCGTAATCGCCTTGGCAATGGCACGGCGTTGCAGCAGCCCCTCGGTCTGCACAATCGTCGCCGCCACCGCCTGCGCCTGCGGGTTGTCGAACTGCATCGAATCGGTCGCCATCAGCATGCTTGAAGTCGCCAGCGGCCGGCCTCAGGCCTGGGCTTTTTCAATCGCGTCGAGCACCCCGCGTGCGCTGACCGGAATCGGTGTGCCCGGGCCAAAAATGCCCTTCACACCCGCCGACCAGAGAAAGTCGTAGTCCTGGCGCGGAATCACACCACCGACAAACACAATGATGTCGTCAGCGCCTTGCTTCTTCAGCTCGGCAATGATGGCCGGCACCAGGGTCTTATGACCGGCGGCCAGAGTGGACACGCCAACGGCATGCACGTCGTTTTCAATCGCCTGGCGCGCGCACTCTTCCGGGGTCTGGAACAGCGGGCCCATGTCCACGTCAAAACCGAGGTCGGCGAAGGCCGTGGCCACCACCTTGGCGCCCCGGTCATGGCCGTCTTGTCCGAGCTTGCTGATCATCACGCGCGGGCGGCGGCCTTGCGCTTCGGCAAAGCCGGCGATATCTTTCTTCAGCAGTTCCCAATATTCCATGGTGTCGCCTTGGGCGCTGTCGTAGGCCGCAGCGTAGACGCCGGTAACCTTCTGGGTGTCGGCACGGTGGCGGCCAAAAGCCTTTTCCAGCGCGTCGCTGACTTCACCCACCGTGGCACGCAGACGCATCGCCTGGATCGACAGGTCGAGCAAATTGCCGCTGCCGCTTTCGGCCGCTGCGCTCAGTGCATTCAAGGCAACTTCCACCTTGGCGCTATCGCGGCTGGCCCGGATCGATTGCAGGCGTGCAATTTGCCCGTCACGCACTGCCACGTTGTCGATGTCGCGCGCTTCAATGGTGTCTTCGGTCTTGAGCTTGTACTTGTTGACGCCAACAATCACGTCGCGACCGGAATCGATGCGCGCCTGCTTGTCCGCCGCCGCCGCTTCAATTTTCAGCTTGGCCCAGCCGCTGTCCACGGCCTTGGTCATGCCGCCCATGGCTTCGACTTCCTCGATGATCTTCCAGGCGGCGTCGGCCATGTCCTGGGTCAGCTTTTCCATCATGTAGCTACCGGCCCAGGGATCGATCACATTGGTGATGTGGGTTTCTTCCTGAATGATGAGCTGGGTGTTACGGGCAATGCGCGCGCTGAACTCGGTTGGCAACGCGATCGCTTCGTCAAAGCTGTTGGTGTGCAGCGACTGGGTGCCGCCAAACACCGCCGCCATGGCTTCGATGGTGGTACGCACGACGTTGTTGTAGGGGTCCTGTTCGGTCAGACTCCAGCCGCTGGTCTGGCAGTGGGTGCGCAGCATCAGCGACTTCGGGTTCTTGGCATTGAAGCCCTTCATGATGCGGCACCACAGCAGACGCGCCGCCCGCATCTTGGCCACTTCCAGATAGAAGTTCATGCCGATGGCCCAGAAGAAGCTCAGGCGGCCAGCGAATTCGTCCACGTCCAGACCGGAGGCAATCGCGGTCTTCACATATTCCTTGCCGTCGGCCAGCGTGAAGGCCAGTTCCAGCGCCTGGTTGGCACCGGCTTCCTGCATGTGGTAACCCGAGATCGATATCGAGTTGAACTTGGGCATGTTCTTGGCGGTATAGCCAATGATGTCGCCAATGATGCGCATGCTCGGCGCCGGCGGATAGATATAGGTGTTGCGCACCATGAACTCTTTCAGAATGTCGTTCTGAATCGTTCCGCTGAGCTGGTCCTGGCGCACGCCCTGCTCTTCTGCGGCAATCACATAGCCGGCCAACACCGGTAGCACGGCGCCGTTCATGGTCATCGAGACCGACACCTTGTCCAACGGAATTTCGTTGAACAGAATCTTCATGTCCTCCACCGAGTCAATGGCCACGCCGGCCTTGCCGACGTCACCGGTAACCCGCGGATGGTCCGAGTCGTAGCCGCGGTGCGTGGCCAGGTCAAACGCCACGCTGACGCCCTGACCACCAGCGGCCAGCGCCTTGCGGTAGAAGGCATTCGATTCTTCGGCCGTGGAGAAACCAGCGTACTGGCGAATCGTCCAGGGGCGCACGGCATACATGGTGGCCTGGGGGCCGCGCAGATAGGGTTCAAAACCTGGCAGGGTATCGGCATGTTCCAGACCCGCCACGTCGGCTGCGGTGTACAGCGGCTTCACGGCAATGCCGTCCGGTGTCATCCAGTTCAGGGCATCGACATTGCCGCCAGGTGCGGACTTCGCGGCAGCCTTGGCCCAGGCCTCTAGCGTGGCAGATTGAAATTCAGGTTTCTTGTCAGTCATGGCGTGTTCCGTTGCGCTGTTGTAGTGCCCCTGGGAGTAGCGCAGCCTCTCCACTAAAAAGACAGGTGCGCACATCCCCGGGGGATGTTTTTCAAAATCCCTAGGGCGAAAGTTTACATTATTTATAATTATTGATTCAAAATATAGCGCCGACCTTACAATCCGCGACCATGCCCGCTCTGACTTTCAAGCCCGGTCCCGGCCGAACGGCCCCTCCCCGGATTTCCCCACGCGCCCTCTACGTTGAGGTGGCCGAGCTCTTGCGCCAGCGCATTTTTCACAGCGAACTCGAACCCGGCAGCTGGATCGACGAACTGAAAATTGCCGAGGAGTACGGCATCAGCCGCACTCCTCTGCGCGAAGCGCTGAAGGTGCTGGCGGCAGAGGGGCTGGTTACCATGAAAGTGCGCCGTGGCGCCTATGTCACCGAAGTGTCAACGCAAGACCTGAGTGACGTCTACCACCTGCTGAGCCTGCTCGAAGGCGACGCCGCCGGTGTCGTCGCCGAGCGTGCCAGCGCGCGGGAATTGCAGGACTTGCAAGCGCTGCACCAGGAACTGGAAACCGCGGCCAAACCCGGTACCAGCAATGCAGACGCCTTCTTCACCATCAATGAGCGCTTTCACATGCGTTTGCTGGAGATCGCCAACAACCGCTGGCGTGACCAGATGGTTGCCGATCTGCGCAAGGTCATGAAGCTGAACCGCCACAACTCGCTACTGAAGTCCGGCCGCATGGACGAGTCACTGATGGAGCACCGCGCCATCATGGAAGCGCTGCTGGCGCGCAACACCAGCCTGGCAGCCCAACGCATGCGCGAACACTTCAGCAACGGGCTGGAAGCCGCCGCCTGAAGCCGCTCCCAGCCTCCTAAGCCAGCGCCTCTTGCGGCTCCAGGGCCCGGCGCGCCAAAACACTGACCTCGGCCGGCGACATATTCTTGACCCGGTGATCACTCCAGATGCGACGCCATTTGCGCGCGCCAGGCATGCCGTGGTGCAAACCCAGAATATGGCGTGCAATGCCATACCAGTGGGTGCCATGGAGCCGTGCTTCGTGCTCCATGTAGCGCACCATGGCCTGCTCCACTTCGTCACGGCTCAGCGGGTATTCCTGGTCCCCGAAGAATGCCTGATCCCACTCGGACAGCCACCACGGTGAGTGGTAGGCCTCGCGCCCGATCATTACGCCATCGACCTTTTGCAAGTGGCTGCGCACCTGATCGGTGGTGGTAATGCCGCCATTGATGCTGATGTGCAAATCGGGAAAATCGCGCTTGAGCTGGTACACATGCCCGTAACGCAAAGGCGGAACCTCGCGATTTTCCTTGGGACTCAAACCCTTGAGCCAGGCATTGCGGGCATGCACGATAAAGGTACTGCAGCCGGTTCTGGCCACGGTGCCAACAAAATCGCGCAGAAACTCATAACTCTCGTTGCTATCAATACCGATGCGGTGTTTGACCGACACCCGCACTGAAGACGCGTCCTGCATTGCCTTGATGCCATCGGCCACCAAGCCGGACTCGTGCATCAGGCAGGCACCAAAGGCCCCGCGCTGCACCCGCTGCGAGGGACAGCCGCAGTTCAGATTGATCTCGTCGTAGCCCCACTGCGCGCCCAGGCGGGCACAGGCGGCCAGATCTTCCGGTTCGCTGCCACCGAGCTGCAAGGCCAGCGGGTGCTCCTCGATATTGAAACGCAAATGGCGCTCCACGTCGCCATGCAGCAGCGCACCGGTGGTCACCATTTCGGTGTACAGCAGGGCATGCCGGCTCAGCAGGCGATGGAAATACCGGCAATGCCTATCGGTCCAGTCCAGCATCGGAGCGACGCTGAGCCGTGGCACGCTGGCCCCGGGACGCACAAGAGATTCAGTCATCAGAAAAGCGGATAGATGGATATGCGCAAATTACGCAACAGCGCCTATTTTCGCAGTTCGGCGCCGCGGCCCGACAGCGGGCGCGCCACACGATACCAGGCATCAGGAAACCGCGCACCAGGGTGCCGCGTTGTGCATCAGCCCCATCCACAAGCCCCAGCCGGAACTCAGCGCCAAGGCCGCCCCGGCCAGACGCACGCCCCAGGAGCCGGCGCCGGGCCGGGCGGCGCGCAATTTCAGCCACAACCAGGGCGCCAGGCCCATGGCAACGCTGGTGCCCAAAGCAAACAAGGCCATCACCGCTGCGCCCTGCAGTGGTCCACCCGCCATGGCTGCGACCAGCAGGGCCGAATACAACAGGCCGCACGGCAGCAAGGCCCAGAACACGCCCAGCACCAGCGGCGCTGCGGCATGGCCCGTACCAAGCGTCTTGGCACGCGCCCAGATATGCCGACCGGCCAGGTCCAGCCAGACCGGCTGGCGTCCACGCAAGAGCAGCAGCAAGCCCAGTGCCATGGCGGCCACATGGAACAGACTCCAGACCGGGCGCAAGGCCGCTGACTGCACCGTCAGCCAGCCCAGCCCCTGCATCGACGCTGCTGCCAGCGCGCCCAGCAGGCTATAACCAATAATCCGACCCAGCTGAAAACTGCCCAGCGCGACGTGGCCACGCTTACCGGCCGCCTGCCCCAGCCCCGCACAGGCAGCACCACACATGGCTACGCAGTGCGGCCCGCCTACCAAACCCATTACAAGCGCAGTCAGCGCCAAAGAAAATTGCATCCGCCGATGCTAAATGATCTTGGAGAACTTGGCGCGGGTGCGGTCGGATTGCAGATAGCGATCGAACACCATCGCCACCGCCCGCACAAAGAACCAGCCCTTGGCGGTAACCTGGATATCGGTATCCCCGACCAGTACCAGGCCCTGCTCCTGCAGCGCTGCCAAAGCGTCTATTTCCTTGCTGAAATAGGAGCGGAACTCGATCAGATAGGCCAGATCGATCGATTCAAACAGCACATGGCCCTGGCACATCAAGGCCATGATGACAGCGCGGCGCACCAGATCGTCGCGCGTCAGTGCCAGTCCGCGCACGACGGGAAAGCGTGCGTGGTCGAGTGCGTCGTAATACTCCTCCAGGGTCTTGGCATTCTGGCTGTAGGTCGCACCGATGCGGCCGATGCTGGAGACGCCGAGCGCAATCAAGTCGCAATCCGGTTGCGTGCTGTAGCCCTGGAAATTGCGGTGCAGCCGGCCCTGGCGCTTGGCCACCGCGAGCGCGTCTTCCGGCAGCGCAAAATGGTCCATGCCGACATAGACATAGCCGGCCCCCATGAATGCCGCCAGTGAGCGCGACAGCATGGATATTTTGGCGCCGCCGCTGGGCAACTCCGGCGTATTGATCCGGCGTTGGGGCTTGAACCGCTCCGGCAGGTGCGCATAGGCATACAAGGCGATGCGATCCGGGCGCAGCGCGACCACTTGGGCCAGCGTGCGGTCAAAAGACTCCGGCGTCTGCTTCGGCAGGCCATAGATCAGGTCCACATTGACCGACTCAAAGCCACGCGTGCGCGCCGCCTGCACCAGCGCAAACACCTGTTCCGCCGGTTGCACCCGGTGCACCGCCTTTTGCACCGCGGTATCAAAGTCCTGCACCCCAAAACTCAGGCGGTTAAAACCCAGTTCCGCCAGCGTGTCGAGCCGCTTGGCGTCGACCGTGCGCGGATCTACTTCAATCGAATATTCGCCGCCTGGGGCGAGCACAAAATTGCGCTTCAGCATGGCCATCAGCTGGCGCAATTCGTCGTCGTTCAGGAAAGTGGGGCTGCCGCCCCCCAGATGCAGCTGGCTGACCGACTGACCGGTACCTATCAGGGCGGTATGCAGATCGATCTCGCGGCTCAGATAGCGCAGGTATTCGGCGGCCTTGTCATGGTGCTTGGTAATAATCTTGTTGCAGGCACAGTAATAGCAAAGCGACTCGCAAAACGGAATGTGGATATACAGCGACAGCGGCAGTGCCAGCGCCGCCGCTCCGCTACGCCGCTGTGTCAGGGCTTGCGCATAATCTGTGGCGGTGAAAGCTTCAACAAAGCGATCGGCAGTAGGATACGAGGTATAGCGCGGGCCAGATACGTCGTATTGGCGCAATAATTCGTCCGTAACAGGTGCGGTAACATCGTTCATAATTTCTCCGGTGCGAGCGAATCTAATGTGCCCGAACTGCGATTTTTTGCGTTTGATGTGAATCAAGTTTGACCCAAGCAAATAGGTTCATAATTGATCTATATCAGGGCCTAGTTGCTGGAATGTTCTCTAACGCAAAGACCGTCGCCGTAGCACCATCTACCAACACCATGAATACCGCAAGCAACGTCATTGACATGAGCACCCACACGATCAAGGTGGCGTGCTCCAACTGCAACTTGCGCGAGTTGTGCATGCCACTGGGACTGAGTCCGGCCGAACTCGACCGTATCGATGATGTGGTGGCGAGCCGGCGCAAAATCAAGCGCGGCACAACACTGTTTCGCAACGGCGAAAAATTCACCAGCCTCTACGCTATTCGCACCGGTTTTTTCAAAACCTGCGTCGCCTCGGAAGATGGCCGTGACCAGGTCACCGGCTTTCAGATGGCCGGCGAAATCGTCGGTCTGGATGGCATCGTGCACGAGCACCATACCTGCGATGCCGTGGCACTGGAAGACGCCGAAGTCTGCGTCATGCCGTTTGAGCGCATTGAAGAACTATCGCGTGAAATCAATGCCTTGCAGCGCCATGTGCACAAGATCATGAGCCGGGAAATTGTGCGCGAACACGGCGTCATGCTGCTGCTTGGCAGCATGCGCGCCGAGGAACGCCTGGCGGCCTTCCTGCTGAACCTGGTGCAGCGCCTGCATGCACGCGGTTTTTCCCAGCACGAACTGGTGCTGCGCATGACGCGCGAAGAAATCGGCAGCTATCTGGGACTGAAACTGGAAACCGTCAGCCGCACCTTCTCGAAATTTGTCGAAGACGGCATTGTCGAAGTCAAGCAGCGCCACGTCCGCATCATCAATACGGACGGGCTGCGCGAAATCGTCAACCCCAAGGTGTGCGACTGAAACGCCCTTAGGCCTTAGGCCTAGCCAGGCACACCACCACCAGGGATTAAGGCGCTTCCTTGGGCTGTGGCACGCCAGTTGCCGCGTGGTTGCGGGCGTCGGTAGAAGGCGCCATGCTGCTGGCATTGGCGCCCAGCGTCTTGTTAACATCCAGCCCCTTCTGGTAATAGTTTTGGTCGACCACCGGATCAGGCCGGGTCACTGCCAAATAGAGCGTGAAAAACGCCGCCACCACCACAATTGCCGGGCCACCAAATACCATCCACACGTGACCGAACTTCCACCATGGTCCGCTGGAAGTCGACTGCTGTGCTTCCTGTGCATTCGGTTGTGTCATGTCTATTTCCTTTGCGCAAAAGCGCTATTTAACCAGAACCCATAAAAAATCCCGCGCCACCACGACTGGATAGTCGGAATGTTGCGGGATTCTTATTTTGAAGGCGGCCAGTAGTGGCCGCCCTCACCCTCGATCACTTGTTCGACAAGCCCCACACATAGGCTGCCAGAACGCGAATCTGTGCTTCGCTGAACTTGCCACCTTGTGCCGGCATGATGTTGATCTTGCCGTTGTTCACCATGTTGATGATGGCGGCTTCGCCGAAACCATGCAACCACTGGTTGGCCGTGAAGTTGGCGGAACCGATTTGCTGGTTGCCCTTACCTTCCGGTCCGTGGCAGGCAGCGCACACCACAAACTTGGCCTTGCCCAGTTCAGCACGCACGGAGTCATGCGGATTGCCAGAAATCTCCAGCACATAGTTGGCCACATTCTTCACGTCATCTGCAGAACCCACGGCAGCAGCCATGGGGGGCATCTGACCGACACGGCCTTTGGTGATGGTTTCAATCAGGTCTTCCGGACGGCCGCCGTGCAAACGGTAGCTGGCGGTCAGATTGGGGAAGCCTTTTCCACCGCGTGCATCCGAGCCGTGGCATTGCGAGCAGTTGTTCATGAACAAACGCTCACCAATGGCGTGGGCCTGGGGGTCACGCGAGATGTCTTCCACACTCATGGCCGTGAACTTGGCGTAGAGCGGAGCCACTTCGGCGTCGCCCTTGGCTACTTCGGCTTCAAACTGGCCCTTGGAGGTCCAGCCCGCTTTGCCGGCATAGCCACCCAGTCCAGGGTAGAAGTACAGGTAGAAGGCGGCAAAGATGATGGTGATGATGAACAAACCAACCCACCAACGTGGCAAGGGGTTGTTCATTTCACGCAGGTCATCATCCCACACGTGCCCGGTGGTGTTGTCGGCGGCTGTCATGGCCTTGGCCTTGCCAGTGAACCACAGCAGCACTGCGCACGCCACGATCGAGAAGATCGTGATGCCAGCTACATACACTGACCAAAAATTGCTTGTAAAGTCACTCATTTTTTTTCCTTGTCCGTTGGATCAATCCTGCTCGAACGGCAGGTTGGCTGCTTCCGAAAAGTCGCCCGAGCGACGCTTCGAATACGCCCATCCCATAATGCCGATGAACAGCACGAAGCTAGCCAGCGTTGCCGCGGCCCGAAGGGTGTTGATGTCGATGTCCATTCACGACTCCTTCGCGCTTATTTCAGCGCCAAGCCAAGTGATTGCAGGTAGTTGATGACGGCGTCCAGTTCGGTCTTGCCCCGGACATCATCAGCAGCTTTGGCAATTTGCTCATCGGTGTAAGGCAGACCCACGGTGCGCAGTGCCTTCATGTGCGCTGGCAGACTGTCAGCATCCACCAGGTTCTTTGCCAACCAGGGGTAAGCGGGCATGTTCGACTCAGGAACCACATCACGCGGGTTGGTCAGGTGGATACGGTGCCATTCGTCGCTGTACTTGGCGCCAACACGGGCCAGATCCGGACCGGTGCGCTTGCTGCCCCACTGGAACGGGTGGTCATAGACCGACTCGCCAGCCACCGAGTAGTGGCCATAACGCAGGGTTTCTGCACGGAACGGACGAATCATTTGCGAGTGGCAGTTGTAGCAACCTTCACGCACAAAAATATCGCGTCCTGCCACTTGCAGCGCAGTGTAGGGCTGCACACCAGCGATCGGCTCGGTAGTCGACTTTTGGAAGAACAGCGGAACGATTACCACAAAACCGCCGAACAGCAAAGTCAGCAGGATCAGCACGATCATCAGAAAGTTGCTGGTCTCAATCTTTTCATGAGACAAGCCAGAAGAAGTGTTATTTGCCATGGTTAGGTTTCCTTCAAGCGTGGGCCACTGCAGCAGGCACAGCGACATTCACAGCGCGGCCGGTGGTTGCAGTCTTCAGGGTGTTCCAGAGCATGATGATCATGCCGGTCAGGTAGAGCAAACCACCCAGCAAGCGGAGCACATAGAAGGGATAGGTTGCCTTCACGCCTTCAACAAAGGTATAGGTCAGCGTGCCATCGGGGTTGATAGCGCGCCACATCAGACCCTGCATCACACCGGCAATCCACATTGCAGCGATATAGATCACGATACCGATGGTGGCAGTCCAGAAGTGAACTTCAACCGCCTTCATGCTGTACATCTGTTTCTGACCGAACAGCTTCGGAATCAGGTGGTACATGGAACCCATGGTCACCAGACCAACCCAACCCAGGGCACCGGAGTGCACGTGGCCAACGGTCCAGTCGGTGTAGTGGCTCAGTGCATTCACTGTCTTGATCGACATCATCGGACCTTCGAAGGTCGACATACCGTAGAACGACAGGGACACGATCAGGAAACGCAGGATCGGGTCGTCACGCAGCTTGTGCCATGCGCCGGACAGGGTCATGATGCCGTTGATCATGCCGCCCCAGCTGGGAGCCAACAGAATCAGGGAGAACACCATACCGACGGACTGGGTCCAGTCAGGCAGCGCGGTGTAGTGCAGGTGGTGAGGACCCGCCCACATGTACGTGAAAATCAGTGCCCAGAAGTGAACGATGGACAGGCGATAGCTGTACACCGGACGGCCGGCCTGCTTCGGGATGAAGTAGTACATCATGCCCAGGAACGCAGCAGTCAGGAAGAAGCCCACCGCATTGTGACCGTACCACCACTGCACCATGGCGTCCTGCACACCTGCGTAAGCAGAGTAGGACTTGGTCCAGCCTGCCGGGATTTCAGCACTGTTAACCAGGTGCAAAATCGCCACGGCAATGATGAACGCGCCAAAGAACCAGTTGGCCACATAGATGTGGCGAACCTTGCGGGTTCCGACGGTACCAAAGAAGATGATGGCAAACGAGACCCACACCAAGGTGATGAGGATGTCGATTGGCCACTCCAGCTCGGCGTATTCCTTACCCGTGGTGTAACCCAGGGGCAGCGAAATAGCAGCCAGCAGAATGACCAGTTGCCAGCCCCAGAAGGTGAACGCCGCCAGCGGGCCACCGAACAGGCGAACCTGGCAGGTGCGCTGCACGATGTAGTACACCGTAGAGAACAAGGCAGAACCACCAAACGCAAAAATCACGGCATTGGTATGCAAGGGCCGCAGTCGTCCGTAGGTGAGCCATGGTATGCCCAAGCTCAATTCGGGCCAGGCAAGCTGGGCGGCGATGATCACGCCAACCAGCATACCAACAACCCCCCACACCACCGTCATGATGGCGAATTGCCGTACAACGGTATCGTTGTACAGCTCAGCTTTCTGATTTTGAAATGCCATTTTTTCCTCTTCTTTGATTACGCTGCCGCGAGTTTCGTCGCGCCGACTTTACACAAGGTTGACCAATATCAAACCCAACGTGAATACCCCTATTTTTGTACAGGAATAGCTACGAATCTTTCAGTATTCTTTCACCCTCCGACTCGATATCTTCGAATTGTCCCTTATGGATAGCCCACCACAGGCCTCCGAGGATAAAAAATACGATCACCACCGAGAGTGGGATCAGCAAATAGAGTATTTCCATCAGGTTTCCTAGCGCGTATACGTAGTACGCGTGAGCCGCATGGCGTTGAGCACCACGACCAGCGAGCTGCTAGCCATGCCAAGCCCGGCCAGCCATGCCGGTAGCAGGCCGAGCACCGCCAGCGGCACGCAGGCGGCGTTATAGACCAATGCCCACCACAGATTTTGTCGCACGATGCGCAGAGTCTTGCGCGCCAGCAACAGGGCATCGACCACATTTTCCAGCTGATCGGACAGCACCACGAAGTCGGCCTGCGACTGCGCCAACGGCACCGCCTTACCAAACGCAAACGACACATGGGCACCGGCCAGCACCGGACCGTCGTTGAGGCCGTCGCCAACCATCATGACCTTGTGCCCCTGGGCCTGCAGGGAGCGCAAGATTTCCAGCTTTTCGGCCGGTGAACAGGCAGCGCGAGGCTGCGCAATGCCCAGCTCCTGGGCAATTTGCTGCACCGCCTCCGAGCTGTCACCCGATACCAGGTGCACCTCCACCTGCGCCTGCGCCAGGGCATCTACCGCGGCCCGCGCCTGGCCGCGCAACGCCTCCTCCAGCGTGAAGGTGGCCAACCAGCCCTGGCCGTCACTAAGGTACACCGCCAAACCTGGCGCCGTTGCCGCCACCCCGCAATAGCTGGCTGAACCCAGCTTCAGGGCCTGCGCCAGCGCTGCAGCGCCCGGCGCCGTGGGCATGGCTTCACCCTCCAGCCCGGCACCCGGCGTTTCACGGATACTTGCGCAAGTCCAGCCGCTGGCAGGCGCGAGCGCAGCAGCAGCGTCCAAGGCACGCGACACAGGATGCAGTGAATGGCGTGCCAACGCCGCCGCCATCTGCAGTACTTGCTGCGTGCTGTAGCCATCGCGGGCGCTGACCTGGCCCAGCACCATGGCATCCTGCGTCAGGGTGCCGGTCTTGTCGAACACCACGGTATCAACTTCAGCCAGCGCCTCCAGTGCTTGCAAATTGCGCACTAACACGCCCTTGCGCGCCATATTGCCGGCCGCTGCCAGCATGGCGGCCGGCGTGGCCAGCGAAAGCGCACAGGGACAGGTCACCACCAGCACCGACACCGCTACCATCAGCGCGTGTTCCGGATTTTTTGACCACCACCACAGACAAGCCAGGCCGGCCGCCACCAGCACCGACACTAAAAAGGGCTTGGCCAGACGGTCCGCCAATTGGGCGCCCTGCGGTTTGGTGGTGGAGGCACTCTCCATCAGCGCAACGATCTGGGCAAAGCGGGTCTGCGCCCCCAGGCGTTGCACGCGCACCAACACGGTGGCGCTCAAATTGTGGCTGCCGGCAACCACGGCGCTGCCGCATTCACGGCGCAGCGCCCGCGATTCGCCGGTCAGCAAGGCCTCATCGACCATGGTGGCGCCCTGCTCCACCACGCCATCCGCAGCAAACGCCTCGCCCGGATGCACACGCACCAGATCACCGACCAGCAGGCGCCGTACCGCGACGCGTTCAAACTGACCCTCGGCGCTCTGCCGCTCAATGCTGTCCGGCAAGCGGTTCATCAGCGCTTCCAGCGCGCCGGCGGTGCGGTCACGCAGGCGCAGCTCAAGCCAGCGCCCGGTGAGCAGGAAAAAGACAAACATGGTGAGCGAGTCGAAATAGACTTCGCGGCCGAACACGCCATTGGGCTCAAAGGTGCCGACGCTGCTGACGACAAAGGTAATGCCGATGCCCAGTGCCACCGGCAAATCCATGCTGATACGGGCACGCCGCAAATCGCGCCAGGCGTTGCTGAAAAAAGGGCCACAGGAAAACAGCATCACCGGCAAGCTCAGAACCCAGGACGCCCAGCGCAGCAGGCTCTCCATTTCCTGGCTCAGGTCGCCGACCCGGGCGGTGTAGGCCGGGTAGGCATACATCATCACCTGCATCATGCACAAGCCGGCCACCAGCCAGCGCCACAAGGCCTTGCGGGTTTCGCTACGACGCCGCTCACTGGCAAATACGTCATTCGCCGGCATGGCACGGTAGCCGCACTCTTGCACCGCCTGCATCCAGCCCGAGGGCAGTACCCGGCCCGCGGACCAGACAATCCTGGCGCGCCGGCTGGCAGCACTGACATGGACGCTGCGCACACCGGGCACCCGCTCCAGCGCGTCTTCCACCGTAAAGGCACAGGCAGCACAGTGCATGCCTTCAATCACGACATTGGATTCCCAGCAATCCCCGCCCTGGCTGGCCGGACGACTGAACGCCTGCCACTCCTGTGGATCATCCAGCAAATGCAGGGCCGCCACACTGTGTGGCGGCACCGGTACCAAAGGTGCAGACCGCGCCATTGCTGCGGGCGTCGAACGGGTGGCGCCAGGCGCGTCAAGGGCATCAGTAGACATAGTCGATAGTGTGCATCAACGGCCAATGGATAATTTGATTCACATCAAGGCAAAACCAGAAGCGAGGCGTAAGCTGGGGCGTATAACACAACAAGGAGTGAACTCATGTACCACCGTATTTTGGTCGCCACCGACGGCAGCCCATTGTCCGACACTGCCACCAAGCACGCGATTGAACTGGCGGCGCTCTGCGGCGCCGAGCTCATCGCCATCAACATTGTTGCCCGCTATCCGCAGAGCTATTTCGAAGGCGGCATTGCGCTACAACCCGAAGACGTAGACCGGGTCGAGCAGCAGTGGGCCGACGAAGGCCAGAAAGTGGTCGATGCGGTGGTCCAGCGCGCCAGCGCCAGAGCGGTCAGCGCGCGCGCCGTGGTGATGCGCGCCGACGTGGTATCCGACGCCGTGCTGGACGCCGTGCGCCAATACCGCTGCGACCTGGTGGTGATGGCCTCGCACGGACGCAAAGGCATCAAGCGCCTGCTGCTGGGCAGTGAAACCCAGCACGTGTTGACCCATGCCGAAGTGCCGGTGCTGGTGCTGAAGTAAGGCCTACTCCAGCGGCATGGTGTCCGACAGCAGCTCTTCCTGGTGCTTGGAGCGCACGTCCATGACCTCCTCCCAGGCATTCAGGAAGGCTCCCACGCAAGCCGGGTCGAAGTGCTTGCCGGCGCCGGCGTTGAGGAAATCCACCGCCGCCTCCAGCTCCCAGGCCTTCTTGTAAGGACGCGCCGAAGTCAGTGCGTCAAACACGTCTGCAACTGCCACGATGCGGCTGAAGATCGGTATTTCATCGCCTTTGAGGCCATAGGGATAGCCCGAGCCATCAAACTTTTCATGGTGGCCCTTGGCGATTTCCGCACCCGCCTGCAACACCCGGGATGAACTGCCTTTGAGCAACTCATAACCAAACAGGGCGTGCTGCTTCATGAATTCAAATTCGTCCGGGTCCAGCCGGCCCGGCTTGAGCAGCACCCGGTCAGGAATGCCGACCTTGCCAATGTCATGCATCGGTGCAGCTTCCAAAATCAGCTGTTGATCGTCGGCCGACAAGCCGAGTTCGCGCGCAATCAGTTTGGAAAAATGCGCCATGCGCAAAATATGGGCGCCGGTTTCCGGGTCACGGTATTCCGCCGCCTTGCACAAACGGAACACGGTCTCGCGCTCGCGGTCGGCAATCTCCTTGGTTGCCTTGCGTACCTCGCCGGCGAGCCAGGAGGCATGGTCGGCCAACTGCTTGCGCGCCTGGTTCAGGTGCAGCATATTTTTCACGCGCGCCAGGAACTCCACCTTGTCCACCGGCTTGGTCAGAAAATCATTGGCCCCCAGATCGAGCGCGCTGTAGCGGATTTCCTTCTGGTCATTCGCAGTAATCATCAGCACCGGCACCATCTTGCGTCCCGGGGTTTCACGCAACTGGCGGATGAACTCGAGTCCATCCATGTCCGGCATCATGTAGTCCACAATAATCAGGTCCGGCACATTGCTCTGGGCCCAGGCCAGCGCCTTGCGCGCGTCGGAAAAGGTATGTCCGACACAATCCTCGAGTTTTTTTACCAGGGCACCAAACAGGATCAGGTTGATGTCAGTGTCGTCAATGATGAGGACTTGTTGGGTCACGGAAGCTCAACTCCTAATTCGGCAATCGGTGAATACATGGCAGCGCGGTTTGGGTCAGTGCAGGGGCAGCTTAAGCCTGTAACACCCGCTGCAGCTCGCGTATCAGCTTTTCCACTTCTTCACAAAAATTCGGCAACAACACAGCAATGGCGGCGCCCTCGCCGTGCCCCGCCAGCGACTCCATGCGCGCAGCCAGTTCACTGGCCGGGCGCGCGCCAAACATGGCCAGGGTACCTTTCAAGGCATGGGCCGAATGCAACACCGGCTTCAGATCGTCGCGCTCCAGGCCCTGGCGAATCTTGCGCACATCGTCGGGCCACTCATCGACAAAGGCCTGGGCAATGATTTCCAGAATTTCCTGGTCCATTGCCTGGATGCCGGCGGAATAGTCAAACGAATAGCTATGGCTTGCGGCATTTTCCATCAATGGCGCCGGCCGCGTTGCCACCGCGGTCAGCGTCTGCACCACATCCAGTTTCAAGCGCCGCAACATTTCCTGCAATTCCTGGGCCCGGATCGGCTTCGAAATATAGTCGTCCATGCCAGCTTCTATACAACTCAGGCGGTCCGACTCCATGGCATTGGCCGTCATCGCAATGATCGGCAAACGCCGGCCCCGGGGCTCGCCCTTGCGGATCGCCCGGGTGGCATCCAGACCGTTCATGACCGGCATCATCATGTCCATCAGCACCACGTCATAGCGGTGCTGGAACACCATCTCCACGGCCTCCTGGCCATTGTCAGCCAGGCTGACCTTGTGGCCCCAGCGCTCCAGCAGGGTCACGGCCAGCTTCTGGTTGATGGCATTGTCTTCCACCAGCAGCACGTCCAGGCAACGCTCGCCGTTGGCCCCGACCACGCTAGTCTGCACTTCCGGCACCACCTGCAGCTCCATACCCAGTGCGCGGGCCATCAATTGCACCAACTCCTCGCGCGACGCCGGCTTCGACACATAGCCGGCAATGCCCACTTCGCGTGAGCGTTGCACATCGCCCTTGATGCCGGCACTGGACAGCATGACCATCGGCAAATGCGCACAATGCTCCAGCCGCTGAATGCGCTGCGCCACTTCAAATCCGTCCATGTCCGGCATCTGCGCATCCAGCAGCACCAGGTCGCAAGGCGGCCCGTCCGTGCCGTGTGCGGCCAGCCATTGCAGTGCCTGCGGGCCCGACTCGGTGACCGACACCTCGACGCCAAAATGCTGCAAGGCGCGCGACAACACCACCCGGTTGACCTCGTTGTCATCGACCACCAGCATGCGCAAGCCACCAAATCCGGTCACCGGAATCAAGGGTGGAAGCTGGCTTTCATCAATGCCCATGCGCAAGGTGAAATGGAAGACGCTGCCCTTGCCCAGCACGCTCTCGACCCAGATTTTTCCGCCCAGTGCTTCCACCAGCCGTGCACAGATGGTCAAGCCCAGACCGGTGCCGCCATACTTGCGCGTGGTGGAACTGTCTTCCTGCGAAAAGGCTTCGAAAATCGTCTTCAGCTTGTCCGGAGCGATACCAATGCCGGTATCACTGACACTCACATGCAGCACCATGCCGCTGGCGTCCTGCGACGCGCAGTCGGCCCGCACCACCACCTCACCACTGCCGGTGAACTTGATCGCATTGCCCACCAGATTCACCAAAATCTGGCGCAGGCGCCCGGGGTCGCCCACCACATGCACGGGCACATCCGGCGCAATATCGCAGACCAGCTCCAGCCCCTTGTCGTGCGCACGCAGGGCCACCACTTTCATGGTTTCGTCCACGGTGCGGCCCAGATGGAAGGGAATGTGTTCGATCTGCAGCTTGCCGGCCTCAATCTTGGAGAAGTCCAGAATATCGTTGATCACCCGCAGCAAAGCATCGGCCGAACTCTTCACAATGCCGACGTATTCGCTCTGCTCGCTGTCCAGCGCGGTGTCTAGCAACAGATCGGCCATGCCCATGACGCCGTTCATGGGGGTGCGGATTTCGTGGCTCATATTCGCCAGAAAGTCCGACTTGGCACGGCTCGCCGCCACCGCCTCGTCCTTCGCGCGCTGCAGTTCTGCCGCCACTTCCTTGGACGCCGATACGTCCGTGAAATAGCCATTCCAGACCCAGGTGCCATTGGGCAACTGGCGCGGATGCGCCTCGCCATGGACCCACACCACCTTGCCGGTGCCGCCGTGGCACATGCGGAAATCCACCGCCTGCGACTGCGCCTGCGCATTGGCCACGCCCAGCCCCCCCATGAAGATCGACCGGTCTTCTTCCAGCACGCTGTCGAGCAAAGAAACCTTGCCCTGCATCACGTCGTCAGCACGCAAGCCGCAAATGTCTTCAATCGCCCGGCTGATAAACGTAATGACATAGCCGCCACCGTCTTTGGCGAAATACTGAAACACCGCCACCGGAATGTTTTCCGTCACCTCGCGCAGCCGCGCATCGGCCTCTTTCAGCTCGGTCACATCCTGCCAGATGCCGGTGAACAAGATCGCACCATCGGCGGCGCGTTCGGCATCGGGGTTGATTTCCGCGCGAATCCAGCGCAATGAACCGTTCGGCAAGCGAACCCGGTATTCGCCGCGCCAGGCCCTGGAACGCTGCACCGCTTCCTGAAAGGCCAGCTCGACTTCACGCCGGTCCGATTCCAGAATTTGCTGGAACACGCTCACCGAATCCTGCATCACCGCCGCGCTGGTCAAGCCCAGCACTTCAAATACGCGTGGACTGACAAAAGTAAACTTGTTGTACGCCGTGGCCGCCTGCCACTGGAACACCACCCCCGGCACGGTGTTGGTGATGCGGCGCAAACGCGCTTCAGCGGCCTTGATGGTCGACTCCATGCGCTTGCGTTCCGTAATGTCGGTGCGAATGGCAATGAACATCGAGGGCGTGCCACCGTCGTCGCGCAGCGGCACGATGGTCGCATTCACCCAGTACAGACCGCCCGTCTTGTTGCGGTTGCAAACCTCGCCGTGCCAGACCTTGCCGGCCTTGAGGCTGGCCCACATATCGGCAAAAAACGCCTTGTGGTGCACGCCGGAATTGATAATGCGGTGATCGCAGCCCAGCAGCTCATGGCGGGCGTAACCACTGATATCGCAAAACTTGTCGTTGGCATAGGTGATGTAGCCATTGATATCGGTAATGCTGACAATGGCGTGCTGGTCCAGCGCAAACTTCTGGTGCGCCAGATCGGTCAGCGCCGCATGCAGGTCCTTTTGGCTTTCTTCCTTCTGCCGCACCAGCGCCGTCATCAGCGCCGACAGACTCTCCAGGTTGTCATCCACCAGCGCCGGCTGGTCAAAGTCGACAAACTCCATCAAGCCCATGGCCGCGGTACGCAGCGAATCAATCGCCCGGGTCCGGCTGGCCAGTTCCTGGCGCAGGCGTGCATTGCTCTCGCCCAATTCCACCGAGCTGAGCTCCAGGCTGCGCGTTTTCAGGTCCAGATCACGGTCGTTTTGCTGGTAGCTTTCGTCCACCCGCTGGAACAGTGTCTCGAGCCCGCCCAGCACGCTGCACGCCTGGGGCGACAAGCCGCCGCCGCGTACCAGCTCCGCCAGCTCGGACTGCACCGCCTGCAGTTGTGTCTCATCGACACCCAGAGTGCGCTTGAGCTGACGCGATAACAACTTGTGCATGGCGCCGGGTCCGCTCTTCAGTTCGCTTCCGACAAATAGGTAATGGTCATGGTCTGGTTGTGCAGCTTGCACTCGCAGGCCTGCTCCATTGGACTAATTTCGCCATAAGAATAGAACCCGGCCAAAGTAGCGTTCTTGCCAAACACTTCCTGCACCGCCTCGACTTCCTCATCGACCCGGCCACCCATGACCAGCTTGCGCCCGACACAGCTGACCAGCAATGCGAAGCCGGAATCGCTGTCCTGGCCACTGCGCTTGGCGGCCTGTGCCGCCACTTCCGCGCCGTCGACCAGGGCGTCGGTGCTGGCGTGCATCAACTTGAGAAAGCCATCGGCTTCAATATCGCCGGCCAGGGTCAGGCTGCCGGTGGCTTCGTCAACACCCAAAATGGTGCGGATCAGGCCCAACTCATTGTGGTCCTTGCCGAGCATGGCAAATGGAAACAGCAGTCCCGAGGCTGGCAAGTCCTTGGCGTGCTCGCCCAAATAGCGTTTGTAAACTGCCAGCGCCGACTCACCGTCGAGCTCGTACAACACGTTATGGTCACAGCGCGTCACCTTGCGTGCCGGTCCGAACGGCGACCAGCCACCAAATGAACCATGGTTGAACTGCAGGGCCTCGCCGTACAGCCCCAGGCACACCAGTCGCCGGTCACTCAGGCCCTGATCGTCGAGCACCCAGGTCTGGGCAAAGGCGCCCGCGTCGCCAGCCAGACCCCCGGTGATGGGAACCGCCTCGCCGACCACGTCCATCATGCCGGAAATAACGGCGCTGCCATTGATTTGTACGCCCTGGCCAAAAATCAGGATGGCGCGCAGACCCTGGCGATCCAGGCCGGCCGCCAGCCGCTGTCCGGCGGCGAAGGAGTCATCCATGCCTTGCAATTCGGTACTGAACTGGGCCACGCGGGTACGCTCGAAAGACAGTGCCGTAACCACCACGGTATCGTCCGTTACCCCAGAGGCGCTGATTTCGCCGGCGGTAGAGCAGCCGGCCAGATGGGTCTGTGCAAACGCCTGCTTCAGGGCCTGCGCGTGTTGCTGCAAGCCTGCAACCGAACCAAACGCCAACACCAGCTGCGGCTGCAAGGCAGCCAAAGCCGCAAATTCCGTCGTCGCCGAATCAGCCGCTTTTACCGTCACCTGTTGTACACGCATCAAGGTCCCCTTTGAGTTGTTTGAAGTGATCAATCCGGCAACGATAATACGCCCGAAAGCTATGCCTTCAGAGGGCTATTCGGCTAGCTTTTTTCATATCGCTCGCGCAACACGTTTTTTTGCACTTTGCCCATCGCATTGCGTGGCAATTCAGCAACCACATAGCAGCGCTTGGGCACCTTGAAATTGGCCAGCGTCGCCTTCAGTTGCGCAATGACTGCGGCCGGCTGCACCGTGCTGCCGCTCTTGAGCACCACCACCGCAACACCCACCTCGCCGAAATCGGCATCGGGCACCCCCACCAGCGCACTTTCCGCGACCCCGGGCAAGGCGTTGATATAGCCTTCAACCTCGGCCGGATAGACGTTATAGCCACCACTGATGATCAAGTCCTTGCTACGCCCGACGATCGTCACATAGCCATTGGCGTCAACCCGCCCGACGTCGCCAGTCTTGAAATAGCCATCCGCAGAAAATTCCTGCGCAGTTTTCTCCGGCATATTCCAGTAGCCGCAAAAAACACCGGGCCCGCGCACCTCAATATCACCAATCTCACCGACGCCGACTGTGCTGCCCTGCGCGTCGGTCGCGCGCAACTGCACCCCTGGCAGCGGCTGGCCCACGGTGCCGCCGATGCGCGGCCCGGTCTCGGTGAAATAGGGATTCGAAGTCAGCATGATGGTCTCGCTCATGCCATAGCGTTCCAGTATGGTGTGGCCGGTGCGCCGCTGCCATTCCTGAAACGTTTCTATCAGCAAAGGCGCGGAGCCGGATATGAACAGCCGCATATTGCGCACTGCGTTGCGGTCCAGACCGGGCTCCGCCAGCAAGCGCACGTACAAGGTCGGCACACCCATGAATACCGTGGCCTGTGGCAACAGCGCAAGCACCGTGCGGGGATCAAAACGCGCCAGCCAGAGCATCTTGCTGCCACTGATCAGCGCCGCATGGATGGCGACGAACAGGCCATGCACATGGAATATCGGCAAAGCATGCAGCAACACGTCACGTGGCGTACCGGTCCAACCCCAATAGGCCTGCAGCACCCGAGCGTTGCTCAGCAAATTGCCATGGCTCAGCATGGCACCCTTGCTGCGCCCGGTGGTGCCGCTGGTGTAAATAATCGCCGCCAGATCCTGCGCCGTGCACTGCGCCACCGCATGCTGGCGGGGAAAGGCCGCAGCGCGCTCCAGCAAGGAGCCGCTGCGGTCGTCGTTCAGCGTGAATACGTATTCGCAACCGGCGCCAAACGCCAGTTTGCTGAGCCAGACAAAATTCGCCGCACTACAGACCAGCAGCGCCGGTTGCGCATCAGCGATGAAATAGGCCATTTCGGCGCTCTGGTAGGCCATATTCAAGGGCACAAACACCAGACCGGCACGCAAAGTCGCCAGGTACAAGGCCATGGCCTCGACCGACTTTTCCACCTGCGCCGCCACCCGCGCACCATGCGGCAGATTCAGCGACTGCAGCAAATTGGCCAACATAGCGGTGGCCTCGTCCAGGTCCTGCCAGGAATATTCCAGGCCACTATCGGTCTGCACCGCGCATTCGTGCATGGCCGCCGGAAAACCGGCCCGCAATGCGAGAAACAGATTGGCGTTGTTGGTGTTGTTGTCGTTGTTGGGGGAAGTAGTCGAAGCGGACATGAAAATCAAAAATTCGGTTTGCGTTTTTCAAGAAATGCCATGATGCCCTCGCGGTGTTCGGCACTCGCCGCAAAAGCATACGCGTCGGTGACCGGCTGGCCGTCCTGCAGCGCGCGCAGCGTCTGCTTGTTGGCGCGTGCCGCCTGCGGTGCCAGACTGGCAACCCGCTGCGCCAGCGCCTGGCTGCTCTCCAGCACCGCGCCGTCGTCCAGCACCTGCGTCAGAAAGCCCTGCGCCAGCAACTGGCTGGCCGTAAAAATTTCTGCCGCCAGCAGCATGGCGCGGGCCATGCTAGCGCCGACATTGCGCGCCACCAGGGCCGCTTCGCGCGGCGCCATCGGAAAACCCAGGCGTGCAATCGGCGCACCAAAACGCACGCTGGCACCGGCCAGGCGCAGGTCGCAGCAGCTGGCGATTTCCACGCCCGCACCCATA
>CAIUDG010000066.1 GCA_903897925.1 uncultured beta proteobacterium
GTCTTTGCACAGGTTGAAGACATGGCCGGTGTTCGGCAGTTGCGCCGCCAGTTGCAGCACGTGCTGCAGGAATTCGGCCTGGCTGACTGCTTGCTGCTGGCGGTAGGCGATGGTCTGGCTGGCCGAGGCCCCCGGCAGCAGTGGCAGGGTGGCCGGCGCTGGCGCCTTGATCAGCACCCCGGCGCGGCCCGACAGCAGCAGTTCGGTGTCGGCAAGAATGCGGAAATCGTAGAGCAGGCTGAGTTCGTTGCCGGAGACCCGCTGCGCTTGCACCGTCAGGTCCGGCAGCAGCTGGTCCAGCCGTGGGTGGGTCCAGGTGACGTTGCGCACGTGGGTCAGGTAGCCGACCTGCGGCGTTTGATCGTCGCCGGCCAGCAAGGCGCCGTGCAGCGCCATGGCCTGCGCCGCATATTCGATACCGGCACTGGCCGGCAGGCCCTGCGCGTTGCGCAGCGGATTGTCCAGCGCCCGGTGGCTGCTTGCGCGGCAACAGATGTCGCTGTCGCTCCATTCGCTGACTTCTTCCAGCAGGCACATCGTGCCCTGGTGCGGAATGTGGGCCTGAATCCAGGCGCGGTCGATCTTCATGGCTGTAGGTCAAGTGCCAGGTTCAGTGCTGGCAGGTAATCGAGTACCAGCGGCGGCTGGTTTGGCACCGGCGTTTGCGCCAGCCGTGCCAGCAGCGGCAGCGCACGCGCTGCGGGTATCTGGCGGCGCATGGCTTCCAGCGCCGGAGTAGCCAGTGTGCTGGCGCTGTCTCCGGTCAGGGACAGGGACAGGGCCAGGCTGGCCAGGCTGCGCGCGCTGCGCTGCGGTGTCAGCAACAGCGCACAGCCAAAGGCGTGGGCGATCGGGCGCAGCGTTTGCAGTGGCTCGGGGTAAGGCGTGTCGTAGGCCACCAGCAGGCAGGCTTGCTGGCTGCTGCAGACCTGGCTGGCGGCCTCCAGCAGCCCGGCGGCAAAGCTGCCGTCATGGGCGCTCAGGCTGGTCGAGGCATGGCGGCTGGCGGTGGCCATGCTCCAGTAGCCGGCGGCGGCGTTGTGCACAGCGTTGTGGAAGCGCGTCGGTGACACGGTCCGTTCGGGCGCCGCCAGGGCTTCCAGAATCTGGTGGCAGTTGTCACTGTCGCCGGCGCTGGAGGCAAATACGCTGGCCGACGGCAGCAGCGCGGGCGTGCCCTGGCGCAGCGCGTCAAAGCCAGTAGCCATGGCCAGTTTGACGACCAGATTGAGGCGGCGGCGTTCGGCCGCTGGCAGGGAGTCGATGGCCGGCAGTTGCAGCGCACTGCTGCAGTAGGTGTGCGGTGCCGCCAGTACGTTGCGCGCGCTGGCCCAGCCATTCAGTCCGGGAGCGAATAAACCAACGCTGTCGACAAAAATCTGCAAGGGCGGCTGGCCCGTCATGCTGCTTGCCTGGAGAACAACAGACTGCAATTGCTGCCGCCAAAGCCAAACGAGTTGCTCAGCGCGTGTTCGATCGGCTGCGCCTGGTTGGCCAGCAGGTAATGGCAGTGCAGCTGCGGGTCCTGGCTGGCGGTGCCGACGCCGCCGGGCAGAAATCCATGGCGCAGCGCCAGGGCGCAGATGACGGCTTCGACCGCGCCGGCAGCGCCCAGGGTGTGGCCGGTATGGCCCTTGGTGGAACTGCAGGGCGTGCTGCTGCCAAACACAGCGGTGACGCCGAGGTCCTCGGCGGCATCGTTGCTGGGCGTGGCGGTGCCGTGCAAATTGATGTAGCCGACGGCTTGCGGGGCCAGACCAGCCATGTCCAGCGCGGCCTGCATCGCCAGGCGCGCGCCCAGGCCTTGCGGATGCGGCGCTGACATATGGTGGGCGTCACTCGATTCACCGACACCGCGCAGCAGAATGTCGCCGGCGCTGGCCTGGTCGGCGCGTTCCAGCAGGATGAAGGCGGCACCTTCACCGATTGAAATGCCATCGCGTGCGGCGCCAAACGGGCTGCACGGCCGGCTGGACACCAGCTGCAGCGAGTTGAAGCCGTACAGCGTGGTCAGGCACAGCGAGTCAACACCGCCGACCACGGCCGCGTCGATCAGCCCGCACGCCATCATGCGCTGGGCAATACCGAACACCTTGGCGCTGGACGAACAGGCGGTAGAGACAACGTAGGCCGGGCCCTGCAGGTCAGCGTAGTGGCGCACGAAATCGGCCACTGAGTACATATTGTGGGTGTGCTGGTAGCTGTGGCTGGCTGGCAGCGCGCCAGTGAGCGGGTCACGCGCGCGAAAGGCCAGCTCCGAACTCAGGATGCCGGAGGTGCTGCTGCCCAGAAACACGCCGATGCGTTGGCGCCCGTAGCGCTGCACCGCGGCTGCCACGCTGGCCATGAAGCCGTCTTGTGCCAGTGCCAGCTGGGCCAGCCGGTTGTTGCGGCAGTCAAACTGCTGCAGTGCGGCGGGCAGCGTGACCTCGTCCAGTCCATCGACTTCGCCGAGGCAGGTGGCAATCTCCACCGTCTCCCAGGCGCGGTTTTGCAGGCCGCTGCGTTGCGCGCGCAATGCAGCCAGTGTGTCGGCGTTTCCGCGCCCCAATGCGGTGGTGCTTGTGAATGTTTTGAGAAGTAGTGGCTGCACGGCAAATTCACATGATGGAACGCTGAAATTCTACTTGACCAGGCCTGCGGCCAGCACTGGCGCCGGGCCGGTGTGGTCAGTCCGCCCGCTTCAGGGCAGGCCGCAGGCCTGCGCCAGTGTTACCGGTGTCAGGCCGCGTGCCCGCAGCTGCTCCAGCAGGCGCGGCAGCACGCTGACAATCAGCGCTGCACCGTCGCGGGTGTGTGCGGCGTGGCCGTCGTGCAGCAGCAGGATGTCACCGGCAGCGAGTTGCCGCGTCAGGCGTTGCAGAACTTTGTCCGGATCGGTTTCACGGGTGTCAAAGCCGCGCCGGGTCCAGCTGGCCAGGCGCAGGCCACAGCGGTGCAGCACCGGGTCGAGAAAGGGATTGCGCAGTCCGGCGACGGCGCGGTAGAAGGCTGGCGCCTGGCCGGTGATGTCCTGCAGCAGGCGCTGCCCGTCGATGATTTCGCGGCGCCAACCGGCCGGGCCGGAAAACGCCAGCAGGGTGGGGTGATGCGCGCCATGGTTTTCAATCCGGTGGCCGGCCGCCAGCACGCTGCGGCACAGCGCGGGGTGGGCTGCCGCACGCGCACCAATGAAGAAGAAGGTGGCGCGCACGCCATAGTGTTGCAATATGGCCAGCACTTGCGGCGTTACCAGCGGATCCGGGCCGTCGTCGATGGTGATGGCGACTTCACCACGCTGTGCCGCGGCCGGTGGCAGGCGCACCAGGTTGGCCCCCATCGATTGGCTGCGCGGCCACAGGCAGACCGCCATCAACAGGGTCTGGCTCAGCAGTATGGTGGCCAGGGCCCAGGGCCAGTCGGCGGGGTGGCGCAGCACGGCCAGCACGGCGGCGGCGTGGACTGCCAGCTGGCTCAGCAACAAGGGGCTGGGCTGCCAGGCCGGTTTCACGGTGCAACTACTTTGGCGATGCTCATCTCGTAGCGGTCGCCATCGGCCTGCTCGAACGTGATGAGCCGGATATTGGCGTCGGCGCCGGCGATGCGGATCTGGCGCAGTACCTTGGCGACCGACTTTTGCAGCGGCGTCAGCGTCAGCTGCCATTTGGCGGCGACACCGCCGAGTTCAATCCGGTAGTTTTTTTCCAGCGCGGTCTGGTCGCCGCACAGCGTGCCGCGGATGCTTTCCACCACACTGGCGACTTCCGGATGGTCTTGCAGGCGCACGTTGAGCGGGCGCTTGTCGCCCAGGGTCAGGCTCAGTTGGTCGCCGTCCAGTGTGATCAGTTCCGGCTTGGGTTTGAGGGTGCGCTTTTCGAGCCGGTTCGGCGCTTCAAAGGACAGCTCACCAGACGACTCCAGCGGTTTGTCCAGAATGCCAATGTATTTTTTTTCCTGGAACGTTGCCTTGCCGGATTTTTGCTGTGCCAGCAGCTGCATCAGCTCGGGCAAGGTCCAGTCGCCGGCCCAGCCCAGGCTGCAGCAGGCCAGGCCGAGCAGGGCTGCCAACAGGGTGCCGCGCAGGGCCGGGGATAGGAGGGTTTTAGCGCTGCTGGTCATAGGAACGGTAGGCCTTGATGGTGGCTGCGATGCTGAAGTGTTCGCGGTCTGGCAGCACACGCACGCGCACCAGGTATTCGACCACGAACATCAGGCCGACGAAGACCGGCGTCAGCAGGTTGGCGAAATAAGACCAAAGCGTGAGCGGGCCGAAGAAAAACAGGCCCACCGACAGCACACCGCTGGCGACAAAATAAACCGTCCAGACCCATGTGACTTTCCAGGTGTAGCGCATGTAGACCGGGTCTGGGGGGCCGGCCAGCATCAGCCGCGTGACACGCGAGCACAGGGCATTGGCGTCGCCGCTGCCCAGGGTGCTGCCAAACGTAATCGCCAGCAAGCCCATGCTGCCGGCATGCTGCGCAAAATAAAGCCAGTTGATGTGATTGCGCAGGTCTTCCAGGTAAATGCCAACCGCCAGCGCCAGGGCGCCCAGCAGGCCCAGCGCCAGCCAGCGCTGCGGTGCGTGCCAGGCCGCCAGCAAGGCCATGGCGCTCAGTGGCGTGACACCGAGCGCCAGCATCAGCGTGCTGGGACGTTCGGCAATGGTCAGCAGATGGCTGAAGGCCAGGTACGCAGCGCCCGCCGCAGCCAGTGCTGCAATGGCCAGCCACCGCGCCAGTGCGCTCACTTGCTGCGCTTCTCGGCGATATAGCTGCACAGGCTGCGCAGCGACTTGAAAATCTGAAAGTTGTCGTCGCTTTCAGTTTTCATCTGAATGCCATATTGCTTGGACACCACCAGGGCGATTTCCAGAATATCGATCGAGTCCAGCCCGAGTCCGTCACCGTACAGATCGGAGTCCGGCCCGATGCTCTCCGGTGCAACCTCCAGATTCAGTGCCTCGACAATCAGTTTGGCAACTTCACGTTCAAGGTCTGGGTGGGTGTCAGCCGCACTGGATGGGTTGGTCATGGTGTAAAAAAAGCGTGGAATAATCGGTTCGCGGCGCGCCCGTCGGGGCTTGGGTGGCAGCGGCTCTGGTAACAAAATTCAGGGCGGCCGCCACGGCTGCCGCAATCTGTAGCCCGCGCATTTTAATGCAATCACACCTTCTGCCCGATTTCTTCCCTACGCATGCCCACTGATCTGATTCCGCGCTCCGAAGTGAATTGGCGTGTCGTGCTGTGGCAGGATTTCTGGTTCAAGTTTTTTGGCACCAGCGCCTTCATGACCTTGTTCTTCTGGGCCTATCTTTATTTGCTGAAAAATCCGGCCTTTCCGGTCCGCACCATGCCGCTGACGCTGCTCGACCACTGGATTGGTTTTTCGCCGCTGGCGCTGATTCCTTACCTGTCGCTCTGGCTGTATTGCGGCTTGCCCGTGACGCTGATGCCGAACCGCCCGCGCCTGTACCACTACGGCGCCTGGATTGCGGCGATGTGCCTGCTGGCTTTGTCGATTTTCTATTTCTGGCCGAACGCCGTGCCGGTGGCCGATATCGACTGGTCGCGCTACCCCGGCGTGGCCTTTCTTAAAACCGTGGATGCAGCGGGCAATGCCTGTCCTTCGCTGCATGTGGCCGCAGCCGTGTTTTCCTGTTTCTGGCTCTATGGGCTGCTGCGCGGACTCGGCCTGGGCTGGCGCGTGCAGGCAGTGCAAATGCTCTGGTGTTCGGCGATCGTGTATTCCACCATGGCCACCAAACAGCACGTGTCACTCGACGTGCTGGCCGGCACGCTGCTGGGCGCCGGCTTTGCCCTGGGCGGGCGGGCGGCGGAGCGGAAAATTTTTCTGCGCTAGGCTAAAGCGGGGGGGGCTGGGCCAGGGCGTAGCGGCAGAGTCAGCTTGCAGCAAGTTGCCTGCCCATAATTAAGAATTCAGTTTGGCGATTCGTTCAAACAGGTATCGGAGACAAGCCCCCATGACCGCGTATGCAGAATTTCACCGCCGTTCCATTGAAGACCGTGACGGGTTTTGGACTGAGCAGGCCCGCCTGATCGACTGGCACAAACCGTTTGAGCAGGTCTGTGACTACAGCCATCCGCCGTTTGCCCATTGGTTCGCTGGCGGCCAGACCAATTTGTGCCACAACGCGGTGGACCGCCATTTGCGTGAGCGCCCGGACCAGAATGCGCTGATTTTTGTTTCCACCGAAACCGATACCGAGAAGACCTACAGCTTTCGTGAACTGCACGCCGAAGTGCAGCGCATGGCCGCCATCCTGAAGGACCTGGGTGTGGCCAAGGGCGACCGTGTGTTGATCTACATGCCGATGGTGGCCGAAGCCTGTTTTGCCATGCTGGCCTGTGCACGCATCGGTGCCATCCATTCGGTGGTGTTTGGCGGCTTTGCCAGCCACAGCCTGGCGAGCCGGATTGAAGACGCCAAGCCGGTCGCCATTGTCAGTGCCGATGCCGGCATGCGCGGCGGCAAGGCGGTGCCCTACAAGCATTTGCTCGACGAAGCGATTCAGCTGTCGGCGCACAAGCCGGCCAAGGTGCTGATGGTGGATCGCGGCCTGGCCGCGTTCCCCCGCGTGGCCGGCCGCGACGAAGACTATGCCGCCATGCGTGCCGCGCGCATGGATGTGCAGGTGCCATGCGAATGGCTGGACAGCAGCCACCCGAGCTACATCCTGTACACCAGCGGCACCACCGGCAAGCCCAAGGGCGTGCAGCGGGATACCGCCGGCTACGCCGTGGCCCTGGCGGCCAGCATGAAGCATATTTACATGGGCGAGCCGGGCGAGACCTATTTTTCTACCAGCGACATTGGCTGGGTGGTGGGGCACAGCTACATCATTTACGGCCCGCTGATTGCCGGCATGGCGACCATCATGTACGAAGGCCTGCCGATCCGTCCGGATGCCGGCATCTGGTGGCAGCTGGTGGAAAAGTACCGCGTCAGTGTCATGTTCAGCGCGCCGACCGCGGCCCGGGTGCTGAAGAAGCAGGACCCGGCCTACCTCAGCAAATACGACTTGAGCAGCCTGAAGGCGCTGTTCCTGGCCGGCGAGCCGCTGGATGAGCCGACCGCCAACTGGATTTCCGACGCCATCAAGAAGCCCATCATCGACAACTACTGGCAGACCGAAACCGGCTGGCCGATCATGGCGATCTGCAACGGCGTCGAACCAGCGCCAACGCGCTTCGGTTCGCCTGGCAAAGCGGTGTACGGTTTTGACGTGCGGCTGATCGACGAAACCACCGGCGAAGAAATCCATGAAGCCAACAAGAAGGGTGTGATTGCCGTGGAAGGCCCCTTGCCGCCGGGGTGTCTGCAAACCATCTGGGGCGATGACGAACGCTTTGTCAAAACCTATTGGTCCAGCATCCACCAGCGCGTGATGTACAGCACTTTCGACTGGGGCGTGAAAGATGCCGACGGTTACTACTTCATCCTGGGCCGCACCGACGACGTGATCAACGTGGCCGGTCACCGCCTGGGCACCCGCGAGATCGAGGAAAGCATCAGCAGCCACCCGAATGTGGCCGAAGTCGCCGTGGTCGGCGTGGCCGACCAACTCAAGGGCCAGGTGGCGGTGGCGTTCGTGGTGCTGAAAGATCCGAGTGTGCTCGGTAGCGATGCCGACGCGCAAAAGCTCGAAGCCGAAGTCATGAAAGTGGTGGACGGCCAGCTCGGCGCGGTGGCGCGCCCGGCGCGCGTGCGCTTTGTCAATGTGCTTCCGAAAACGCGCAGCGGCAAGTTGCTGCGGCGCGCGATCCAGGCGGTCTGCGAAGGCCGTGATCCGGGGGATTTGACCACCATGGACGACCCGTCTGCACTACAGCAAATCCGGGAGTTGGTGCTGTTATAAGTGCAATCTGTAACGCATGTTCTGGAAATCCCTTTCCGCAACCTGCGTTTCAGTGGCACAATCCACCCCGCAATGAAGGCCCTTCCCATGCCACAGTCGCATCCGCCAATCGGTTCAGCCGTGTCGCGGAAGGTTAATCAACCAGCTTTAACCAGCTAATGTTCCCTGAAGGGGAACGGAGGTCAGCGCAATATGAGTGATTCAGCGTCGTCTATTTTCCAGGCGTACCAAAACAATACCTATCTGTTCGGTGGCAATGCCCCGTACGTCGAAGAGATGTACGAGAACTATTTGTCCAACCCCGGCAGTGTTCCCGATTCTTGGCGCCAGTATTTTGACGCCTTGCAGCACGTGCCTGCGGTCGATGGCAGCAATGCCAAAGACGTGCCGCACATGCCGGTGATCAATGCCTTTGCCGAGCGCGCCAAGGCCGGCGGTACCAAGGTCGTGATGGCCAGTGCCGACGTCGAAATGGGCCGCAAGCGCACCGCCGTGCAGCAGCTGATTGCCGCCTACCGCAACGTCGGTCAGCGCTGGGCCAATCTGGACCCCCTGCAGCGCACCGAGCGTCCGGCGATTCCGGATCTGGACCCGGCGTTTTTCGGGTTCAGCGATGCGGACCAGGAAATCGTGTTTGACACCAGCAACACGTTCTTCGGCAAGAACAATATGTCGCTGCGCGAGCTGCTCAATGCGCTGCGCGAAACCTATTGCGGCACCCTGGGCGCCGAATACATGTACACCACCGAGCAGGCTGAAAAGCGCTGGTGGCAGCAGAAGCTGGAGTCGATCCGCAGCAAGCCCAATTTCAATTCCGAGAAGAAGAAAGCCATTCTCGAACGCCTGACCGCAGCCGAAGGTCTGGAGCGTTTCCTGCACACCAAGTTCGTCGGCCAGAAGCGTTTCTCGCTGGAAGGTGGCGAAAGCTTTATCGCCGCCATGGACGAGCTGATCAAGGCCGCCGGTTCGCGCGGCGTGCAGGAAGTGGTGATCGGCATGGCCCACCGTGGCCGTCTGAATGTGCTGGTCAACACCATGGGCAAGATGCCCAAGGACCTGTTTGCCGAATTCGACCACACCGCCCCCGAAGACTTGCCTGCCGGTGACGTGAAGTACCACCAGGGCTTCAGCTCCGACCTGGCAACCGAAGGCGGCCCGGTGCACCTGTCGCTGGCGTTCAACCCCTCGCACCTGGAGATCGTCAATCCGGTGGTGGAAGGTTCGGTGCGCGCACGCATGGACCGCCGTGGTGACAGCAAGGGCGCACAAGTGTTGCCGGTGCTGGTGCACGGCGACTCCGCGTTCGGCGGCCAGGGTGTGAACCAGGAAACGCTGGCATTGGCGCAGACCCGTGGTTACACCACCGGCGGCACCGTGCACATCATCATCAACAACCAGATCGGCTTTACCACCTCGGACCCGCGCGACATGCGTTCTTCGGTGTACTGCACCGACATCGTCAAGATGGTGGAAGCACCGGTGCTGCACGTCAACGGTGACGATCCCGAAGCCGTGGTGCTGGCGACCCAGCTGGCCCTGGAATACCGCCTCGAATTCCGCAAGGACGTGGTGCTCGACATCGTTTGCTACCGCAAGCTCGGACACAACGAGCAGGACACCCCGAGCCTGACCCAGCCGCTGATGTACAAGAAAATTGCGGCCCATCCCGGCACGCGCAAGCTGTACGCCGACAAACTGTCGGCCCAAGGCCTGGGAGACACCCTGGGCGACGACATGGTCAAGGCCTACCGCGCCGCCATGGACGCCGGCAAGCACACCGTCGATCCGGTGCTGACCAACTTCAAGAGCAAGTTCGCCGTGGACTGGGCGCCGTTCCTGGGCAAGAAGTGGACGGACGCGGGCGACACCGCCATCCCCCTGGCCGAGTGGAAACGCCTGGCTGAACGCATTACCCAGGTGCCGGCCAACATCACGCCGCACCAACTGGTGAAGAAGGTGCTGGACGACCGCGCTGCCATGGGCCGTGGCGACGCGCCGGTGGATTGGGGCATGGGCGAGCACATGGCTTTCGCTTCGCTGGTGGCCAGCGGCTATCCAGTGCGTCTGTCGGGTGAAGATTGCGGTCGCGGTACCTTTACCCACCGCCACGCCGTGGTCCATGACCAGAGCCGTGAGCGCTGGGATACCGGCACCTACGTGCCGCTGCAGCACGCTGCCGACAACCAGGCGCCGTTCGTCGTGATCGACTCGATCCTGTCGGAAGAAGCGGTGTTGGGTTACGAGTACGGCTACGCCTCCAATGATCCCAATACCCTGGTGATCTGGGAAGCCCAGTTCGGCGACTTCGCCAACGGCGCCCAGGTGGTGATCGACCAGTTCATCGCCTCCGGTGAAGTCAAGTGGGGCCGTGTCAACGGCATCACGCTGATGCTGCCGCACGGCTATGAAGGCCAGGGTCCGGAGCACAGCTCGGCGCGCCTGGAGCGCTTCATGCAGCTGGCGGCTGACACCAATATGCAGATCGTGCAGCCGACCACGGCCAGCCAGATCTTCCACGTGCTGCGGCGCCAGATGATCCGCAACCTGCGCAAGCCCCTGGTGATCATGACGCCGAAGTCGCTGCTGCGGAACAAGGACGCCACCTCGCCGCTGTCCGACTTCACCAAGGGCAGCTTCCAGACCATCATTCCGGAACAGCGCGAAATCAAGGCCGACAAGGTCAAGCGCCTGGTCGCATGCTCTGGCAAGGTGTACTACGACCTGGTCAAGAAGCGCGAAGAAAAGGGCCACGATGACGTTGCCATCGTGCGTGTGGAACAGCTCTATCCGTTCCCGCACAAGGCGTTCTCGACCGAACTCAAGAAGTACCCGAACTGCAGCGAAATCGTTTGGTGCCAGGATGAGCCGCAAAACCAGGGCGCCTGGTTCTTCGTGCAGCACTATCTGCACGAGAACATGCAAGAAGGCCAGCGGCTGGGTTACTCCGGTCGTGCGGCTTCGGCATCGCCTGCAGTGGGTTACTCACATCTGCACCAGGAACAGCAAAAATCGCTGGTTGAGGGTGCTTTCGCCAAGCTCAAGGGCTTCGTACTGACCAAGTAAGACGTTACAAATAGAAAGAATAGTTATGGCAATCGCAGAAGTAAAAGTCCCCCAGCTGTCTGAATCTGTGGCGGAAGCAACCATGTTGCAATGGAAGAAAAAAGTCGGTGACATGGTCACGGTCGACGAGACCCTGATCGAAATCGAAACCGACAAGGTGGTGCTGGAAGTTCCGGCACCGTCGTCCGGTGTGCTGGCGGAAATCATTGTTGGCGACGGCGGCACCGTCACCGCTGAACAGCTGATCGCCCGCATCGACACCGACGGCAAGGTTGGCGCTGCTGCAGCGCCAGCAGCGGCTGCTCCGGCTGCCGCACCCGTCGCTGCGGCGCCCGCCGCTGCCGCGGCTGCCTCCACCAGCAAGGCTGGCGTGGCCATGCCCGCTGCGGCCAAGCTGATGGCGGACAACCATCTGGCTGCCGGATCGGTGGCAGGTACCGGCAAAGACGCCCGCGTCACCAAGGGCGACGTGCTGGCCGCTGTGGCCGGTGGCGTGCAGTCCACCGCCGCCGTGATTCCTACCGGCGTGCCGACCAAGGCGCTGCCGCAAGTGGCGGCACCTGCCGTCAGCCTGGCCGGCCGTCCCGAGCAGCGTGTGCCGATGACACGTCTGCGGGCCCGGGTCGCCGAGCGTCTGCTGCAATCGCAGTCGACCAATGCCATCCTGACCACCTTCAATGAAATCAACATGGCGCCGGTCATGGACATGCGCAAGCGCTTCCAGGACCGCTTCGAAAAAGAACACGGCATCAAGCTCGGCTTCATGAGTTTCTTTGTCAAGGCGGCAGTGCACGCGCTGAAGAAGTTCCCGGTGCTGAACGCCTCGGTGGACGGCAACGACATCGTGTACCACGGCTATTTCGACATCGGTATCGCAGTGGGTTCGCCGCGCGGCCTGGTGGTGCCTATTTTGCGCAACGCCGACCAGATGAGCTTTGCCGACATCGAAAAGAAAATTGCCGAATTCGGCGCCAAGGCCAAGGACGGCAAGCTGGGCATTGAAGACATGACCGGCGGCACCTTCTCGATCTCCAATGGCGGTACCTTCGGCTCCATGATGTCGACCCCGATCATCAACCCGCCGCAATCGGCGATCCTGGGCGTGCATGCGACCAAGGACCGCGCCATGGTTGAAAACGGCCAGGTGGTGGTGCGCCCGATGAACTATTTCGCCATGTCCTACGACCACCGCATCATCGACGGCCGCGAAGCCGTGCTGGGTCTGGTGGCCATGAAGGAAGCGCTGGAAGATCCATCGCGCTTGCTGTTTGACATCTAAAGGCCTGGCCTTGTGAACCCGCCGGTTTGGCCCGACCCCGTGTCTTGCCAAACGGTGGGTTTATTTTTATCGACTTCGAGGAATTTTCTATGAGTAAACAATTTGACGTGATCGTTATCGGTGGCGGCCCCGGTGGCTATGTGGCCGCCATTCGTGCCGCCCAACTGGGCTTCTCCACTGCGTGTATCGACGAGTGGAAAAACGACAAGGGCGGCCCGGCACCCGGCGGCACCTGCACCAACGTCGGCTGCATTCCGTCCAAGGCACTGCTGCAGTCGAGCGAGCATTTCGAACAGGCCAACCACCACTTTGCCGAACACGGCATCAGCGTCAAGGACCTGAAGATGGACGTGGCCAAGATGATTGCCCGCAAGGACACCGTGGTCAAGCAGAACAACGACGGCATTCTGTACCTGTTCAAGAAGAACAAGATTTCCTTCTTCCATGGCCGTGGCTCCTTTGCCAAGGCCGTGGAAGGTGGTTACGAGATCAAGGTGGCTGGCGCCTCCGAAGAAGTGCTGGTTGGCAAGCACATCATCATCGCCACTGGCTCCAATGCCCGACCGCTGCCCGGCGTGGCATTTGACGAAGAAAACATTCTGTCCAATGACGGCGCACTGCGCATCGGCGCTTTGCCAAAGAAGCTGGGCCTGATCGGCTCGGGTGTGATCGGTCTGGAAATGGGTTCGGTCTGGCGCCGTCTCGGTGCTGAAGTCACCATTCTGGAAGGTCTGCCGACTTTCCTGGGCGGGGTCGACGAGCAGGTCGCCAAGGAAGCCATGAAGGTATTCACCAAGCAAGGTCTGAAGATCGAACTCGGTGTGCAGGTCGGTGAAATCAAGTCCGGCAAGAAGGGCGTCTCGGTGGCCTACACCAACGCCAAGGGCGAAGCCCAGACGCTGGACGTTGACAAACTCATCGTTTCCATCGGCCGCACGCCCAACACCAACGGCCTGGAAGCCCAGGCGGTTGGTCTGGCGCTGGACGAGCGCGGTGCGATTCAGGTGGATGGCGACTGCCGCACCAACCTGCCCAATGTCTGGGCGGTGGGTGACGTGGTGCGTGGCCCGATGCTGGCACACAAGGCGGAAGAAGAGGGCGTTGCCGTGGCTGAGCGCATTGCCGGCCAGCATGGTCACGTCAATTTCGACACCGTGCCCTTCGTGATCTACACCAGCCCGGAAATTTCCTGGGTCGGTCAGAACGAGCAGCAGCTCAAGGCCGCAGGCCGCGCCTACAAGGCCGGCTCGTTCCCGTTCCTGGCCAACGGCCGTGCCCGTGCGCTGGGTGACACCACCGGTTTCGTCAAGTTCCTGGCCGACGCCACCACCGACGAAATTCTGGGCGTGCACATCATCGGACCGCAGGCCAGCGAACTGATTTCCGAAGCCGTGGTGGCAATGGAATTCAAGGCCAGCGCGGAAGACATTGCCCGCATCTGCCATGCCCACCCGAGCCTGAGTGAGGCGACCAAAGAAGCTGCGCTGGCAGTGGACAAGCGGACTCTGAATTTCTAAGTCCGTGCGTTTAAGTGTCAAGCAAACCTACGAGGCGGAACTGGCCGCCCGTGGGTTCCAGGCCGACCCGGCGCAACTGCGCGCCGTGGAGGCCCTGGAGCGTTGTGCCCGTGAGTGGGCCGCGTACAAGGAGAAGCGCTCCAACGCCTTCAAGAAGCTGATCAACCGGCCAGAGATTCCGCGTGGGGTCTACATGTTCGGCGGCGTCGGGCGGGGCAAGAGCTTTCTGATGGACTGCTTCTACAACGCGGTGCCGCTGCGGCGCAAGACGCGTTTGCATTTCCATGAATTCATGCGCGAAGTGCACCGTGAACTGGCCGATCTGCAGGGCACGGTGAATCCGCTCGACGTGCTGGCCAAACGCATGTCGGAGCGTTTCAAGCTGGTCTGTTTTGACGAATTCCATGTCGCCGACATCACCGATGCGATGATTTTGCATCGCCTGCTGACGGCGCTGTTCGACAATGGCGTCGGCTTTGTCACAACCTCCAATTTCAAGCCGGACGACCTGTATCCGAATGGCCTGCACCGCAACCGCATTTTGCCGGCCATCGCCTTGCTGAATGAACGCCTGGAAGTGCTCAGTGTCGACAACGGTACCGACTACCGCCAGCGCACGCTGGAAACCCTCAAGCTGTACCACTCGCCGCTAGGCGAAAGTGCCGATGCGGCCATGATGCAGGCGTTTGACGCCCTGGCCGAACAGCAGGACGAAGACCCGGTGCTGCACATCGAGGCACGCCAGATTCGCGCCTGGCGCAAGGCCGGCGGCATTGTCTGGTTCAACTTCAAGACCCTCTGCGGTGGGCCGCGTTCGCAAAACGACTACCTGGAAATTGCCACCCAGTTTCACACCGTGTTCCTGAGCGATGTGCCAGTGATGCCGGTGCGCATGGCGTCCGAAGCGCGGCGCTTTACCTGGTTGATTGACGTGCTGTACGACCGGCGCGTGAAGCTGGTGATGTCGGCCGAGGTGGCGCCCGAGCTGCTGTACACCGAAGGCCCGATGTCACACGAGTTTCCGCGCACGGTGTCGCGTCTGAATGAAATGCAGTCCAAGGAATACCTGACGCAGGAGCGGCGGGTGGTGGACACCAGCATTACATGAAAGCCGCGCTGCTGCTGGGGGGCTGGCTGGTGTGCGCCGCCGTGCTGGCGCAGGACGACCCGCTGCAGGGCCTGCCCAGCGTGTCGGCTGAGCACCAGCGCCTGGAGCAGCGGCGCAGCGAGCAGATGCGTGCGCTGGACGCCCAGGAAGAAGCCTGCACACACACCTTTGCCCAGAGCGACTGCGACTCCCGGGTCCAGGCACAGCGGCGCACCGAAATGTCCGAGCTGCGGCGCCAGGAGGCGATCTTGCATGACAGCGAGCGCCAGCAACGCAGCCAGGATGAATTGCGCAGCGTGGAGATCAAGCAGATTGAGCACGCGCAGATGGATGCCGAGGCCGAACAGGCGCAGCGCAGTGCCGAGCAGCGCAGCGCCGATCTGCTGGAAAAGCAGCAGGCCCATGCCCGGGCGGCGCTCAGTCCGACATCCGCGCCCGCCGCATCCCCAGCGCCGAGGGGGCTGGACAGTGATGCACAGGCACAAAACCGCGAAGCCTATTTGCGCAAGCAAGAGGCCGCCCGACAGCGCAAGGAAGATTTGGCCAAGCGCTTGCAGGAGCAGGGCAGCACGCCGCCACTGCCGCTGCCGGATCACCACTGATAGTGCGCGCGCCCAGGCGCCTAGACCAGAACTTCCAGTTTGACGACAATCACCGACAGGTTGTCGCCACCGCCCCGGGCGCGCGAACGCGCCTTGTCGATCAGGAATTCGGTGGCCTCGCGCGCCGACAGCGAAGCCAGCACCGTGCCGAGTTCCTGGTTGTTGAAATAGTGCCAGACGCCATCGCTGCAGGCCATGATGGCATCGCCAGCACGCAGCCGGGGAATGAAGTGGGTATCGACCGGCGGCTCGGCTTCGGTGCCCAGGCAGCCCATCAGAATATTCGACTGCGGGTGCACTGCCGCCTGTTCCGGCGTCAGTTCGCCGCGATCGACCAGCACCTGTACGTAGGAATGGTCGGTGGTGCGTTTGACGAACTGGCTGCCGTGGAAATGGTAGATGCGCGAATCACCGGCGTGTACCCAGTGGCAGTCGCCCCCGGGATTGATGATGAAGGCGGCCAGCGTGCTGTGCGGCTCTTCTTCCGAGGAAATTGCCGTCAGCTTGATCACCAGATGGGCTTCCTCGGCGATTTGCTTGAGCACCGCGGTGGCGTCATCGGTGGCGGGGTCGTAGCGGTCAAACAGCTGTTTGGCGGTCAGCATGACCTGGTCCGAGGCTTTGCGCCCGCCGCTGCGCCCGCCCATGCCGTCGGCGACGATGGCCAGGATGCAGCCATTGCAGTTTCTGTGCTTGATCAGCGCCAGTTGATCCTGCTGGTATTCCCGATCGCCTTTGTGCAGGCCGGTGGAGGCAGTGAGCCGATAACCTGAAGTAGCCATAGTGGTGCGCGTCTGCGAAACTTTCTTGTAAACAGGTTTCTGCCCGTATTATCGAGCCATGGCAGGCGGGTTCTGCCGTATTCCTAGCAGTGCTCGCATATTTTGATACACAACCTCCAATCCCCCGAACGCCGTCTCATTGCCTTGCGCATGGAACACGCCGACCTGGACGCGCTGATCGACCGCGCGTCGGAAACCGTGCCGCTGGATGAATTCACCATGCGCCGCCTGAAAAAGCGGCGCCTGGTATTGCGTGACGAGATTGCCGCGCTGGAAGGCGCGTTGTCCCCCGACGAGCCGGCCTGAATGACTCTGGCGCAGCGCGTAGCGCAGGTCTTTGCCGACGGTGGTCCGCTGGCGCAGCAGGTCGCGGTATTTCGCAGCCGCAGTGGCCAGCAGGAAATGGCCGCCGCCGTGGCCGAGGCCATGGACACGGGGGGCAGCCTGGTGGTGGAAGCCGGTACCGGGGTCGGAAAAACCTTTGCCTACCTGGTGCCGGCCTTGTTGTCGGGCCGCCGGGTGCTGCTGTCCACCGCCAGCAAGGCCTTGCAAGACCAGCTGTTCGGGCGCGACATTCCACAATTGATGCAATGGCTCGGACTGGCACTGCGGGTCCGTATGCTCAAGGGGCGCAGCAGCTATCTGTGCCTGGACCGGGTGGCACGGGCTCGCCAGGATTTGCGCTTTGACGAACGCCGCGACAGCGCGTTGCTGGCACGCATCGAGTCCTGGGCCCATGCCACGCGCAGCGGCGATCTGGCCGAGGTGGCGGCGCTGGACGATGACGCACCGATTCTGCCGCTGCTCACCTCAACCCGGGAAAACTGCCTCGGTGCGGGCTGCCCGCAGGCTGCTGCCTGCTTTGTCAATCAGGCCCGGCGCGAAGCCCAGGCTGCCGATCTGGTGGTGATTAACCACCATCTGTTCTTTGCCGACATGCGGATTCGTGAATCCGGTGTCGCCGAGCTGCTGCCCTCGGTGCACGCCGTGGTGTTCGATGAGGCGCACCAGTTGAATGAAATTGGCGTGCAGTTTTTAGGCCAGCAACTCAGTACCGTCCAGCTCAGTGCGCTGGCACGCGATGTGGCTTACCTGGCGCTGGCCCAGGCCGGCGCCTATGCACCGTGGCCGGCGCTGTTGGACACGCTGGTGCGCGCCAGCGACGGCTTGCTGCAACGCTTTCCGGCCAGCGACAGTGTGGTCCGGCTCGACTGGAGTGCGCTGGGCAGCGGCGGTCAGGCACAGCTGGAGCGCGTGCTGCAGGCCCTGGCGGCGCTGCAACAGGCGCTTGCCAGTGTGGTCGATATATCGCCGGACCTGCGCTTGCTGGAGTCGCGTGCGGCCGATTTGTTGCAGGTGCTGGGCAGCTTGGTGCAAGCGCTGGAGCCGGGCGCGGTACGCTGGCTCGAACTCGGGCGCCAGTTGCGCCTGCTGCAGGCACCGCTGGACATTGGCCAGGTGATGCAGGCGCAAGTGCTGGCGCCGGCCGGCCAGTCCCACAAATCCTGGATATTTACCTCCGCCACGCTCGGCCATGATGCCCGCCTGAGCTGGTTTGTCGACAGTTGCGGCCTGTCCGGCGCCCGCGTGTTGCAGGTTGCCAGCCCTTTTGATTACGCACGCCAGGCGGCCTTGTTTGTGCCGCCGAATTTCGTCCAGCCAGGCGACGCGCAGCACAGTCTGGCGGTGGCGGCACTGGTGCGCCAGGGCGCGCTGGCCCTGGGCGGACGCACCTTGGTGCTGACCACTACCTTGCGTGCCATGCGCAGCATTGGCGCGCAACTGCGTGCCGATCTGGCCGCGGCGCACGGCATGCAAATACTGGTTCAGGGCGAGATGCCGAAACGCGCTTTGCTGGAGCGTTTTTGTGGTGCCGGTTTGGCGGGCGGACCGGGTGCCGTGCTGGTGGCTTCGGCCAGTTTCTGGGAAGGCATCGACATTCCCGGCCCGGCCCTGCAGCTGCTGGTGATTGACAAATTGCCCTTTGCCCCGCCCGACGACCCTTTGCAGCAAGCCCGCGCTGAACGCCTGGAAGGGCAGGGCAAAAGTGCCTTCAAGCACTTGCATTTGCCACACGCCGCAGTGGCGCTGAAACAGGGCGCAGGGCGCCTGATCCGGCGTGAAAGCGACCAGGGCGTGCTGGTGGTATGCGATGTGCGCCTGGCGCAAAAAGGCTATGGACGCCAGTTGCTGGCAGCCTTGCCGCCGATGCAGCGCTTACAGACGCCAGAGGAGTTTGGCCTCCGGCTGGATCAAATTACCAAAAGCGCCACCACGGAGTTTCCTTCGTCGGCTCACCCTTGACCAGGAAATCGGAGTTCGGGTAGTTGGTGTCCAGCAGGCGCTTTGTGTCATCGCGCAGCTGCGCCATGCCCAGCGCGTCATACGATTTGTAAAGAATGTAAAGAGCCTCTTCCTGGGCTGGAACTTCGCGGTAATCGGTCAGCGCGGTCTGCGCCCGGTTCAGCGCCGCAATGTAGGCGCCGCGCTTGAAGTAATAGCGTGCCACATGGACTTCGTACTGGGCCAGCGAGGCGACGATGTAGTTCATGCGCTGGCCGGCGTCGGCGGAATACTTGGAGTCCGGAAAGCGATTGCGCAGTTCCTTGAACGCTTCGTAGGACTCCTTGGCGGCTTTCTGGTCGCGCTCGGTCATGTCCTGGCTGGTGATGGACGAGAACAGGCCCAGGTCGTCGTTGAAATTGATGATGCCCTTGAGGTAGAGCGCATAGTCCATGGCCGGGCTGGCCGGGTGGAGTTTGACGAAGCGGTCCAGCGTGGTGATGGCCTGCACCGGCTCACCGGTTCGGTACTGCGAATAGGCTTTGTCCAGCTGCGCCTGCTGGGCCAGGGGCGTGCCGGCCGCGCGGCCTTCGAGCTTTTCCAGCAGCGGAATGGCCTTGTCCCATTGCCCGTTGCCCATGCTGTCCTGGGCGTCGGCGTAGATCGCCTGCGGCGTCATGGTGAGGGTCTTGTCCACTGGCGTGGAGCCGCATCCGGTAAGCAGCAACGCCGCACCGAAAAGCACGAACGTATAAAGCACCGATAATTTGACACGCAGCATTGTGGGAAACCTTCTTGAAACAAACCGTCGGAATTATATCGGCCACCCCGGCCGAGGGGATGCCTGAAGAGGGTGAAGAGCTCGGGCCCGAGTCCGATATCCGGCTGGCCGAGGTCGCGCCGGCCCAGCATGGCTTGCGGCTGGACAAGGCGCTGGTCGAATTTGTGCCCGAATTTTCGCGCAGCTACCTGCAGCAACTGCAGGATGCCGGCCTGGTGCAGGTCAATGGGCAGGTGGTGAGCAAGGCTTCGCACAAGGTGCGCGCCGGCGATCAGCTGCGGCTGGAACTGCGGCCCACCCCGCAAAGCCAGGCCTTCAAGCCGGAACCGGTGCCGTTCCAGATTGCTTATGAAGACGAATACCTCCTGGTGGTCAACAAGGCCGCCGGACTGGTGGTGCACCCGGCGCCGGGTAATTGGAGTGGCACCCTGCTCAATGGCCTGTTGCACCACCACCCGGATTTTTTGCAGGTGCCGCGCGCAGGCATCGTGCACCGCCTGGACAAGGACACCAGCGGCCTGATGGTGGTGGCGCGCCAGCGCGAGGTGATGGACCGCCTGGTGCAGGCCATCGCCGCGCGCAGCGTCAGTCGGCAGTACCTGGCGTTGGCGCACGGCGGCTGGAGCGGCCCGGCGCAGCGCAGTGTGGATGTGCCGATCGGGCGCGACCCGCGCAACCGCTTGCGCATGGGCGTGGTGGACCTGGCCTACCAGGCCGGCAAAACCGCCCGTACCGACATTGCCCTGCTGGGCGCCAGCGCGCAGGCGAGCTTTGTGCGATGCACCTTGCACACCGGACGCACGCACCAGATTCGGGTGCATATGGCGCACATCGGGCATCCGCTGGTGGCGGACGTGCTGTATGGCGGCAGCCCGGCGTTCGGCATGCAGCGCCAAGCCCTGCACGCCACCCGGCTGGCCTTTGCCCACCCGGTGAGCGGTGCGCCCCTGGTGTTTGAGGCGCCGCCGCCCGAGGATTTGACGCTGGCACTGCAGCAGTGCGGGCTACGCTACAATCTTGCGCAAGCTTGACGCTAAATAATGGAACCTGCCCTGACGAGGCAGGACCCGGCGCGGAGAATTTCACTCCTGCTGCCACCCGAACGATTCCCATCGATTTGAAGCCGTGAGGCTGCGTTTTCCGGAAATTGCCTTTATGAATATGGCAGATGCAAAGCGAGTTCTCGAGACCGCGTTAATTTGCGCACAACAACCCTTGCCGCTGCGCGACATGAAGGCGCTGTTTGGCGACGCCCTGGGCCTGGATACCCTGAAGTCCTTGCTGGACGATTTGCACGCCGACTGGTCCGGCAAGGGCGTGGAGCTGGTGCAAGTGGCTACCGGCTGGCGCTTTCAGAGCCGCCCGGAGATGCGCGAGTACCTGGACCGTCTGCATCCGGAAAAGCCACCGCGCTATACCCGGGCCACACTGGAAACGCTGGCCATCATTGCTTATCGCCAGCCGGTGACGCGCGGTGACATGGAAGATATTCGCGGCGTGACCATCAGTTCGCTGTTGATCAAGCAGCTGGAAGACCGGGGCTGGGTCGAAGTGATCGGGCACCGCGAGTCGGCCGGGCGTCCGGCACTGTATGCCACCACGCGCCAGTTTCTGGATGATCTGGGGCTGGTCTCGCTGAACCAATTGCCGCTGCTTGACAGTGCCAGCACGGCGAGTGCCGCGTTTGAATCGCTGGCTGCACTGAATGATGCCAGCGAGCCGCTACCGGCTCCCGCGCCTGATGCGGTAGAGCCGGAGTTGCCGATGGAAATGCCTTTGAATGACGCTGGTGAAACGCCAGCTCCACCCCCGATGGGAACCTTGATATGAACCAAAATACTGCAACCAACCTGACGGCATCCGAAGCGGAGCAGCTGGCGCAGGCAGTGCCGGAATTGCTGGCGCAACCAGCGTTACCGGCGCTGGCAGAAGTGGCTGAGTTGCCGGTGTCGGTGCCGGAGGCCAGCAGCCCGGCTGTTGCCAGCGCTGACGCAGGCGCAGCGCCGCAAAGCAGCGACAGTGCCAGCCGGTTTGACGATATTTTGTCGGGCCAGTTTGATGCCGAAGCAGAGAGTGATGAACTGGTCGTCGCCAAACGCGTGCTGGCTCCGATGGCGGACACCCCCAAACTGCACAAAGTGCTGGCCCAGGCCGGCATGGGTTCGCGCCTGGAGATGGAGCAGCTGATTCTGGAAGGCCGTATTTCGGTGAATAACGAGCCGGCCCATATCGGTCAGCGCATCCAGTTTGGTGACAGCATCAAGGTCAACGGCAAGCCGATCCGGGTCCGCATCGATCCGCCGCCAGCGCGTGTCATTGCCTACCACAAGCCGGCCGGTGAAGTGGTAACCCACGATGATCCGCAAAACCGTCCTACCGTGTTTCGCAAGTTGCCCAAGCTGCCGCAGGGCAAGTGGCAGTCGGTAGGTCGCCTCGATTTGAATACCGAAGGCCTGCTGCTGTTTACCAGCTCGGGTGAGCTGGCCAACAACCTGATGCACCCGCGCTTCGGCCTGGAGCGTGAATATGCGGTGCGTGTGCTGGGTTCGCTGAACAAGGAAGAAAAGCAGTTGCTGCTGGACGGCGTCAAGCTGGACGACGGCATGGCCCAGTTTGGCAGCATTGAAGAAGGCGGCGGTGAGGGCGCCAATTGCTGGTACCGGGTGACGATTTCCGAAGGTCGCAACCGTGAGGTGCGGCGCATGATGGAAGCCGTCGGCCATGCCGTGAGCCGCCTGATCCGGATTCGTTATGGCGCCATGCTGTTGCCCCGTGGCCTGAAGCGGGGCGAGTGGATGGAACTCGATGACGCCGATATCCGTGCGCTGATGCAGGCCGCCGGTGCCGGCCGCGCCAGCCCGGCGGCACGCGGCGAGGCCGGTCCGCGCGGCGATGGTCCGGCGCGTCCGGCACGCGGCAACCGGCGCGGTGGGCCGCGCAATGGCGGTCCACGCGCCAATGGCGCGCGCGCCGGGACGGCTCCGGGTGCGGCAGGCGGTGCCCGCAATGGTGCCGGGCGGCAGGAACGCTCGGCCGGCGCGAACGCGGCGCAGCCGGATCCGATGAAGACTTCGCTGGGTTATATCGGCGCCGAGAGTTTTAACCGCCAGCGGCAGGAGCGCGGACCGCGTGGTGGCGGCCCGGGGCCACGCGGACGCGGTGGCCGCGGTCGTTCTGGCTAGGCTTTCGTAGGGACTTCACGCAGCAATGCTAAACTAGCGGGCTTTGTTGCCATTGGCAAATAATTATTCAATCCAGTTCAGGAATTACCATGACTATCGAACGTACTCTTTCCATCATCAAGCCTGACGCCGTTGCCAAGAACGTGATTGGCCAGATCTACGCCCGCTTTGAAGCCGCTGGTTTGAAAGTCGTTGCTGCCAAGATGGCCCATCTGTCGCGCGGCGAAGCAGAAGCTTTCTACGCTGTGCACAAGGCCCGTCCTTTCTTCAAGGATCTGGTGGACTTCATGGTTTCCGGCCCGGTCATGATCCAGGCCCTGGAAGGCGAAAACGCCATCCTGAAAAACCGCGACCTGATGGGCGCTACCGACCCGAAGAAGGCTGCTGCCGGCACCATCCGCGCTGACTTCGCTGACAGCATCGACGCCAATGCCGTGCACGGTTCTGACGCTGCGGAAACCGCTGCTGTCGAAATCGCGTTCTTCTTCCCCGGCATGAACGTCTACACTCGTTAAGTTATGCAATGACAGCCAACCTGCTCGATTACGATCTCGAGGGATTGGCTGCTTTTTGCGAGCGGCTGGGTGAGAAGCGCTTTCGCGCCACCCAGTTGTTTCGCTGGATTCATCAAAAGGGCGCCGCCAATTTTGATGACATGAGCGATCTGGCCAAGTCGCTGCGCGAAAAGCTCAAGACCTGCGCTGCCGTCAGCGCCCCCCGCGTCACGTTTCAACACCAATCCACCGATGGCACCATCAAGTGGCTGTTTGACGTTGGTGCTGGCGATGCCGTCGAGGCGGTATTCATTCCCGAAGACGATCGCGGAACCCTGTGCATTTCGTCGCAGGCCGGTTGTGCCATGGCATGCCGTTTCTGCTCCACCGGACACCAGGGCTTCAGCCGCAATCTGACGGTGGCCGAAATTGTCGGCCAGCTCTGGTTTGCCGAGCATTTCCTGCGCCGCCACCTGGGCCGTGAAGACCGTGTGATTTCCAATGTGGTGATGATGGGCATGGGTGAGCCCCTGCAAAATTACCAGGCGGTGCTGCACAGCCTGCGCGTCATGCTGGACGACCATGGGTACGGGCTGTCGCGGCGCCGGGTCACCGTGTCGACCTCCGGCGTGGTGCCCATGATTGACAAGCTGGGCCGCGATTGCCCGGTGGCGCTGGCGGTGTCCCTGCACGCACCGACTGATATGTTGCGGGACAATCTGGTTCCGCTCAATCGCAAATATCCCTTACAAGAGCTGCTGGATGCCTGCCAGCGCTATCTGGCTTTTGCCCCGCGCGACTTTATTACCTTTGAATACTGCATGCTTGACGGCGTAAACGACACGGCGGAACATGCCCGGGCACTGGTGGCCCTGGTCAGCGCGGGTGGTCGAAGCCGGGCCTGGTGCAAGTTCAACCTGATTCCGTTCAACCCCTTTCCTGCCTCGGGCTTGTTGCGCTCGGCACCGGCTGCGATCGCGGCGTTTGCCAAAATCCTCGGCGAGGCCGGCATTGTGACCACGGTGCGCAAGACGCGGGGCGACGATATCGACGCCGCCTGTGGTCAGTTGGCCGGTGATGTGATGGATCGCACGGCGGTCGAGCAGCGTATTGCGAAGCAGCGGCGTATTGAAATCAAACCCCTCGCCGCTGGCGCCGGGGGCAAACTGTCGGGGGACGCGAAATGATCAAGTCAGTGAACGGGCGCATGGCGCGGCTCGGCTATGCGGCCGGCGCCGGGGTGCTGCTGTGGTGGAGCTTGACGCTGGGCGGCTGCGCGGCACCGAAAGCGCCGATGGACAACCCCGATGTCACCTACACCGCTTCAGACGCGCCGGAAGTCCGCAAGCGGGCGACCAATCGCTTGCAATTGGCAGTTTTGTATTTCCAGGATGGCAAGAACACTTTTGCGTTGGACGAGATCAAGCAGGCCATCCTGATCGATCCGGGTTGGTACGAGCCCTACTGGATGCGTGGCCTGATTCAGATGCAGATGCAGGACTATGCGCCCGCCGAAACCAGTTTTCAGAGGGCGCTGTCGATCAATCCGAATGCCGCTGACCTGAAGCACAACTATGGCATCCTGCTGTGCAAGATGAAGCGCTACGACGAAGGTCTGCGCATGTTCGCCGCCGCCTTGGCCAACCCGGCCTATGGGCAGGTTGCCAAAACCTATCTGGAGCAGGGCAATTGCCTGCTGGCGATGGGCAACAAGGCGCAGGCCGAGAGCAGCTACCAGAAGTCCTTCGAACTCGATGCCAGCAACGGCGTTACTGCGTACCATCTGGCGGCGCTGCTGTTCGAACGCAAGGAAAATACGCGCGCCCTGTTTTATGCCCGGCGTATCAACAACAGCGACCAGGCCAGCGCCGAGTCGCTGTGGCTGGGCATCAAAATTGAGCGCCGCATTGGCAATACCGATGCGGTAGAACAGCTGTCTGCGCAGTTGCGCAAGCGTTTCGGTCAGTCGACCGAAGCCCAAGCCTTGGAACGAGGGGCATTTGATGAGTGATGAAACAGTCGCCGCTGCGCCAGCGGGAGGTGACATTCCTGCTGCCGAAGTCAGTGCTGGCGCCTTGCTGCGCCGCGCCCGTGAAGCCAGCGGCTTGCACGTGGCGGCACTGGCGGTAGCGATGAAGGTGCCGGTGAAGAAGCTCGAGGCACTCGAGTCTGATCGCTGGGACCTGCTGACCGATGCCGTTTTTGTACGCGCCCTGGCGGCCAGTGTTTGCCGGGCGCTGAAGCTGGACCCGGCCGAGGTTCTTGCGAAATTGCCGCAATCTGCCGTGCCGCGACTGGACTCGGATGTACGTGGCATCAACACACCCTTTCAAAGCGGGCGTGAGAACCCGCTGACCTCGGTGTCGGCCTATTTTTCCAAGCCGACGGTGTTGCTGGTGTTCGGTTTGCTGTTGGCTGCCGTGCTGATTCTGCTGTTTCCGACCACGCACAGTTCCACTACCGTGGCAAGCGTTCCGGTGGAGGCGGTGCCGCCACAGGCGCAGGGCAGCGCGGTGTTTGCATCGGAACCGCTGAATGTGCCGCAGACGCCTGCCAGCGCTGTGGCGGCAATGGTCGCGTCGGCACCTGCGGCCATCCTGGCCAAGGCCGCCAGCATGCCAGCGGTGGCGGCATTGGCGCGGCTGGCATCGGCGCCGCTGGCGCCGGCGTCCAGCGCCACTGCAGCGCCCAGCACGGCACTGGCAAGCGCACCCTTGGGCAACGCAAGCGTGGTTTTTCGGGCGCACGCCACCTCTTGGGTTGAAGTCACGGACGCGTACAAGGCGGTGTTGATCCGGCGCTCGTTGAACGCCGGGGAAAAGGCCGAAGTTAATGGCGCCATGCCGCTGGCGGTGGTGGTTGGCGCGGTCGACGCTGTGGCGGTGGAAGTGCAGGGCAAGCCGCTTGCGCTGGACCCGATTGGCGCGACCAATGTTGCCAGATTTGAGGTGAAGTAATGTCTGTAGACAAGCCGATTGAGCTGGCTCTGCCGGCCAGCCGCCCATCCCTGCAAGCACGGGTGGTCTGGGGCGACAACGTGGTGACGGTCGGGGGCGGGGCGCCGGTACGCGTTCAGTCGATGACCAATACCGACACCGAAGACGCGGTAGGTACCGCGATCCAGGTGAAGGAGCTGGCGCTGGCCGGGTCGGAGCTGGTGCGCATCACGGTGAATACGCCGGAGGCCGCGCAGGCGGTGCCCTATATCCGTGAGCAACTCGACCGCATGGGCGTTTCGGTGCCGCTGATCGGGGATTTCCATTTCAACGGCCACCGCCTGCTGACCGAATTTCCAGCATGCGCCCAGGCGCTGTCCAAGTACCGCATCAACCCCGGCAATGTCGGCAAGGGCGACAAGCGCGATCGCCAGTTTGGTCAAATGATTGAAGCGGCGGTGCGCTGGAACAAAGCCATTCGCATTGGCGTCAACTGGGGCAGCCTGGACCAGGAACTGCTGGCCGCCCTGATGGACCAGAACAGCCGCCGGGACCAGCCCTGGGACGCCAAACAGGTGATGTACGAAGCCCTGATTACTTCGGCAGTGGCCTCGGCGCAGCAGGCCCAGGCCATGGGACTGGCGGCGCAGCAGATCATGCTGTCCTGCAAGGTCAGTGGGGTGCGCGATCTGGTGGCGGTGTACCGGGCCCTGGCCACGCGTTGCGACTATGCTCTGCATCTCGGTCTGACCGAAGCTGGCATGGGCACCAAGGGCACGGTGGCGTCCAGCGCGGCGCTGGCGGTACTGTTGCAAGAAGGCATTGGCGACACCATCCGGGTGTCGCTGACGCCGGCACCTGGCGAGTCGCGTACGCAGGAAGTGGTGATTGCGTCGGAAATTCTGCAGGCGCTGGGATTGCGTACTTTTGTGCCCAGTGTCACCGCCTGCCCGGGGTGTGGCCGCACCACCAGCACCACGTTCCAGGAGCTGACACGCCAAATCGACGATTTTCTGCGTGCCCAGATGCCTGTCTGGCGCGCCAGTTATCCGGGCGTTGAAATGCTCAAGGTGGCTGTCATGGGCTGCATCGTCAACGGTCCGGGCGAAAGCAAGCACGCCGATATCGGCATCAGCCTGCCAGGCACCGGCGAGGCACCGGCGGCGCCAGTCTTTATTGATGGCGAAAAGCGCATGACGCTGCGCGGTGAAAATATTGCTACCGAGTTTCAGGCGGTGGTTGAGTCTTATGTGCAGCAACGCTTCGGCAAGTCGGCTGCTTCTGTATAAAGAATGTGTTGAATGGACGAAAAAAACAATTCCCGCAAGGTGGAGAAACTGCTGGCAGTTAAGGGCATGAATGACATCCTGCCGCCGGACTCGGCGCGTTGGGAGGCACTGGAAGAGCGCGTGCGCCAGTTGATGCGCCGATTTGCCTATGAAAACATCCGCACCCCGATCGTCGAACCGACGGCGCTGTTTGTGCGCGGTCTGGGCGAAGTCACCGACATCGTCGAAAAGGAAATGTATTCCTTTGAAGACCGCCTCAATGGCGAAGCGCTGACCCTGCGCCCGGAAAATACCGCCGGCGTGGTGCGTGCGGTGATCGAAAACAACCTGCTCTACAACGGGGGCAAGCGCCTGTACTACATGGGCCCGATGTTCCGCCATGAGCGGCCGCAGCGCGGGCGCTACCGCCAGTTCCACCAAATTGGTGCCGAGGCTTTGGGCTTTTCGGGCGGTGAAGTCGACGCCGAATTGATTCTGATGGCGCATGCGCTGTGGCAGGAAATTGGCCTGCAGGACGTGGCCCTGCAAATCAACAGCCTGGGCCAGCCTGAAGAGCGCAATCTGCACCGCAGCGCGCTGATCGGCCACTTCGAGGCGCACATGGACGTGCTGGACGAAGAAGCCAAGCGCCGTTTGCACCTCAACCCGCTGCGCCTGCTGGACAGCAAAAATCCGGCCATGCAGGCCGTGATTGAAGCGGCGCCGCGCCTGATTGACTTTTTGGGCGAGGCCTCGCGTGCCCACTTGCAAACGGTTTGCAATGTTCTGGACGCCAACGGCGTGGCCTACAGCATCAATCCGCGCCTGGTGCGTGGCATGGACTACTACAACCTGACGGTGTTCGAATTCGTCACCACCAAGCTCGGTGCCCAGGGCACCATCTGTGCTGGCGGGCGTTACGACTACCTGATGGAGCAGGTCGGCGGCAAGCCGGCGCCAGCGGTCGGCTGGGCGATCGGGGTCGAGCGCGTGCTTGAGTTGCTCAAGGAGCAGACCAGTGCCAGCGCCATGGCGCCCCTGCACGCCTACGCCATCGTGACCGACAGCCAAGATCTACCGCAGGTCATGCGCAGTCTGCAGGCGCTGCGCGCAGCCGGGGCGTCGGTGTTGATGCAGGCATCTGGCGCCGAGGGCATGCCCAGCATGAAGGCGCAATTCAAACGCGCTGACGCCTCTGGTGCGCTTTTTGCGCTGATTTTTGGTGCCGATGAAATGGCCCAGGGCAGCGTTACCATCAAGGCCTTGCGCGACGCCAGCGTAGCCCAACAGACGCTGGCCGTGACCGAATTGCCGCAGTGGGCCGAGCGCCTACAATCCAAGGCTTAACTCTTTTGACCCATGGCAAATCATCTCGACCTTGAAGAACAGGAACAGCTCGACCAGCTGAAGCATTTCTGGAAACAGTATGGCAATGCCATTAGCTGGTGCCTTATTGTGGTGCTGGGCGCATTTGCTGCCTGGAATGGCTACCAGTATTGGCAGCGCAGCCAGGCCGCGCAGGCCGCCGCCATGTTCGATGAAGTGCAAAAAGTTGCCGCAAGCCACGACGCCGACAAACTGGAGCGCGCCTTCAATGACATGAAAGAGCGCTTTTCCGGCACCGCCTATGCGCCCCTGTCCGGTCTGATGGTGGCCAAGGCCTTGTACGACGCGGGCAAGGTGGACAGCGCCATCGGCATTCTGCGTTGGGTCGGCGATAAATCCTCGGACCCCGGTTACGCCGCTGTGGCGCGCCTGCGTTTGGCCGGTATTTTGCTGGACACCAAGGCCTATGACGAAGCCTTGAAGGTACTTGACGGCAACAGCAGCCCTGAGTTCCAGGGCCTGACCGCTGACCGCCGTGGCGACATTGCCATGGAAAAGGGCGACAAGGCGCTGGCCAAGGAAGCCTATCTGAAGGCCTACCAAGCGATGGACGCGCAAACCGAATACCGGCGCCTGGTGGAAGTCAAATTAAATGCCCTGGGCGTTGATCCGGCTGCGGACAAGTCGGTCGCCGGCAAAAACGAAGTTAGCAAGTGATGCAATTCAAGGCTTACCGAATTTCCACAGCCGGACGTGGCCTCGCGCTGGCGCTGAGCCTGGTCCTGGCCGCTTGTGCGTCCAATGATCGACCCCAACCGGCTCCGCTGGAGCCGGTGGTGGCACATATCGGCGTGCGCCAGGCCTGGACTGCGGCCATCGGCCCGGTCGACTTCGCCCTCGACGTACGGGTCGTTGGGAACACCGCCTATGTGGCAGACGCTGCTGGCACGGTGGCGGCCATCCATACCGACACGGGTGCCGATGTCTGGCGCACGTCGCTCGCCACGCCACTGAGCGCCGGTGTGGGTAGCGATGGCCGTTACGTCGCCGTCGTTACCCGTACCAATGACCTGGTGGTGCTCGACGCCGGCAAGGAAATTTGGCGCCAGCACCTTTCCGCGCTGACCATGACGGCGCCGCTGGTGGCTGGCGCGCGTGTATTTACCGCGTCTGCCGATCGCACCGTGGCGGCCTTTGACGCAGCGACCGGTCGCAAACTGTGGCAGCAGGCCCGCAGCGGCGACCCGCTGGTGCTGGGCCAGTCCGGGCTGCTGCTGGCGGTACAAGACACGTTGGTGCTGGGTTCCGCCGGCCGCGTGGTCGGCATGAATCCACTGAACGGCGCATCGCGTTGGGAAACGCCGGCAGCGAACAGCCGCGGTACCAACGAGGTTGAGCGCTTGGTCGATGTGGTGGCCGGATACAGTCGCCAGGGTGACCAGATTTGCGTGCGTGCCTTTCAGTACGCGGTGACCTGCCTGGATGGCGTCAGCGGCAAATCGCTGTGGAGCAAGCCGGCGAATGGCGCCACTGGTGTCACCGGCGATGCGGCTACCGTGTTCGCCACCGAAGCCGATGGCCGGGTGCTGGCTTTTGCACGAGCCAATGGCAACAAACTGTGGGAGTCAGAGCGTTTGCGCCGGCGCCAGTTGACTATGCCGGTGCTGGCCGGCAATACGCTGGTGTTTGGTGACGACTCCGGCAATCTGCACTTTGTGTCGCGCCAGGATGGCGCGCAGTTGAACCGTATGTTTACCGATAGCTCCGGCCTGGCCGTTGCGCCGGTGCTGGCGGACAAAACCCTGATCGTTGTTTCCCGCCGTGGCGGAATATTTGCCTACCGGCCGGAATAGCTGAGTCCCCCCCCGAATGAAACCCGTAATAGCCTTAGTGGGCCGACCGAACGTCGGTAAGTCCACCCTGTTCAACCGTCTGACCAAGACCCGTGATGCCATCGTGGCCGACTATGCGGGTCTCACACGGGATCGGCATTACGGTAATGGCAAGCAGGGCAAGCACGAGTACATCGTGATTGACACGGGCGGTTTTGAGCCAGATGCCGAGAGTGGCATCTACAAAGAAATGGCCAAGCAGACGCGCCAGGCCGTCGCCGAGGCCGATGTGGTGGTGTTTGTGGTTGACGCCCGTGCCGGTGTGTCGGCGCAGGACCACGACATTGCCAAATACCTGCGTCGTTTGGGCAAGCCCTGTCTGCTGGTGGCCAACAAGGCCGAGGGCATGACCGAAGGGGTGCAACTGGGCGAATTTTTTGAGCTCGGGCTGGGCCAGGTGATGGCCGTGTCCGCCGCGCACGGGCAGGGCATGCGCACCCTGGTGGATGCGGCACTGGACCCGCTGAACCTGGACGAAGACGGCGAAGAAGCTACGGAGCAGGACCCCGGCGTCATCAAGCTGGCGGTGGCGGGGCGTCCCAACGTCGGCAAATCGACCCTGATCAATACCTGGCTCGGTGAAGAGCGACTGGTGGCGTTTGACATGCCTGGCACCACCCGTGATGCGATTTCCGTGCCCTTTGAGCGCAACGGGCAGCGCTTCGAGCTGGTGGATACCGCCGGACTGCGGCGCAAGGGCAAGGTGTTTGAGGCGATCGAGAAATTTTCGGTGGTTAAGACGCTGCAGGCGATCGAATCGGCCAGCGTGGTGCTGCTGCTGATCGACGCAACCCAGGGTGTGACAGACCAGGACGCGCATATTGCCGGCTATATCCTGGATTCCGGCCGCGCAGTGGTGATTGCAGTGAACAAATGGGACGCAGTTGACGAATACCAGCGCGAGCTGGTCAAGCGTTCGCTGGAAACCCGCATGGGTTTTCTCAAATTTGCCACCCAGCACTTTATTTCGGCGCAAAAGCGCCAGGGTCTGGGGCCGCTGTGGGATTCCATCGCCCAGGCGCACCGCTCGGCCAATTGCAAAATGCCTACCCCGGTGCTGACGCGCCTGCTGCTGGAATCGGTGCAGTTCCAGACGCCGAAAAAGACCGGTATGTACCGGCCCAAGCTGCGTTATGCGCACCAGGGCGGCATGAACCCGCCCATCATTGTGGTGCATGGCAACTCGCTGGAGCATGTCACCGAGACCTACAAACGCTACCTGGAAGGTCGTTTCCGCAAGGAATTCAACCTGGTGGGTACACCGCTGCGCATAGAGATGAAAAGTGCCAGCAACCCGTTCAGCGACAAGGATTAGGCAGCAGGTTTTGTGCGGAACAACCCGCACAAAACGGGGTTTTTGTCACCCTGGTGTCAGAAACCTGTGCAGTTGTGTTATCGTCGCGTCTTGTTAATTTTTCGAACACGGAGAATATCGTGAATAATAAAGGCCAACTCCTGCAGGATCCGTTTTTGAACGCATTGCGCAGAGAGCATGTCCCGGTTTCCATCTACTTGGTCAACGGCATCAAGCTGCAAGGCCAGATTGAATCCTTCGATCAATATGTCGTGTTGCTGCGCAACACAGTGACACAAATGGTTTACAAGCATGCGATTTCCACCATTGTTCCTGGTCGGGCGGTTTCGTTCGCCACCGGCGCAAGTGACGAAGCGCCTGCAGCCTGACCTATTGCCTGCTAAACGGCCCGTGCGGGCCGTGTGGGCACTGCCCAGCGTCGCTTGATTTTGAATCCTCCACCATTCAAGGCCCCAACCATCCTGGTCGGGGTGGACCTTGGCGGCCCCAACTTCGACGCTGAGCTCGAAGAATTGGGCCTGCTGGCGCAAACGGCCGGCTTGCAGCCCGTGGCACGCGTGGTCTGCAAGCGCCGCGCGCCCGATGCCGCCCTGTTTGTCGGCTCCGGCAAGGCCGACGAAATCAAATTGCTGGCCCAGCAGACCGGCGCCGTGGAGGTCTTGTTTGACCAGTCCCTGAGCCCAGGCCAGCAACGCAATCTGGAGCGCCACCTGGAGCTGCCGGTCAATGACCGCACCTACCTCATCCTCGAAATATTTGCCCAGCGCGCGCGCAGCCACGAAGGCAAGTTGCAGGTGGAGCTGGCGCGTTTGCAGTACCTGAGTACGCGTTTGGTGCGGCGTTGGTCGCACCTGGAGCGCCAGCGTGGCGGCATCGGCACGCGCGGTGGCCCGGGCGAAACCCAGATTGAGCTGGATCGCCGCATGATCGGCGAAACCATCAAGCGCACCAAGGAGCGGCTGGAAAAAGTCAAGCGGCAACGCCAGACCCAGCGCCGCCACCGCGAACGCCAGGACGCGTTCAATATTTCCCTGATTGGCTACACCAACGCGGGCAAGTCAACGCTATTCAACGCCTTGGTAAAGGCGCGCGCCTACGCCGCAGACCAGCTGTTTGCCACCCTGGATACCACCACCCGCCAGCTCTATCTGGGCGAGGCCGGGCGCACCGTGTCGCTGTCCGATACCGTGGGTTTTATCCGCGACTTGCCGCATGGACTGGTGAATGCTTTTCAGGCCACGCTGCAGGAAGCCATCGACGCCGATTTGTTGCTGCATGTGGTGGATGCCTCCAACCCGGACTACACCGAACAGATTGCCCAGGTGCAGCAGGTGCTGGCCGAAATCGGTGCGCAGGATATTCCGCAACTGCTGGTGTTCAACAAAATTGATGCGCTGCCGGAAGAAAAGCAGCCTTTGCGTCTGGAAGATGAGTTTGAAGTGGATGGCATCCAGACCCCTAGAATATTCGTCAGTGCCAAAGGACTGACCGGGCTGGCGCAACTGCGCAGCAAACTGGCAGACATTGTGAGTCTGGCAGGGCGCGGCGCTGTGGCTTCACCTGAAGTCCCTGACAATGCAGGGTCCACGCTCTGATTCGGCACAATCGTCGCAATCGCTTAGAAGTTGATGATATGAAAACACTATTATTTCGGTTCCCATGGAGTCTGCTTCTGCAGCGCCTGGCGCGCGTGTTCAATCTGAATGACTCGCGCTGGGGCCGTAACGACGAGCACACCCGCGAAAAAAATGCCGCGGGTGAACCGGGTCCGGGCGACGAGGGGCGTGCTTCCTCCAAGGATCGTCCCACACCCAAGGGCCCCGGCAATGATGGCCCTCCCGATCTGGACGAGCTGTGGCGTGATTTCAACCGCAAGCTCGGCGGCATGTTCGGCAATGGCAAACCGGGCGGCCCGGGTGGTCCCGGCATGGGCGGCGGTAGTGGCGGCAGCAATGGCGGCGGCTTTCAACCGGATATGCGCAGTGCCGGTCTGGGGCTGGGTCTGGTTCTCGGCGTGGTGGTGCTGATCTGGATGGGCACCGGGTTTTTCATCGTGCAGGAAGGCCAGCAGGCGGTGATCACGCGGTTTGGCAAATACAAGGGCACCGTGAACGCCGGTTTCAACTGGCGCCTGCCGTATCCGATTGAGCGCCATGAGTTGGTGTTCGTGACACAAATCCGTTCCGTCGATATTGGCCGCGACTCGATCCTGAAGGCCACCGGGTTGAAGGAGTCGGCCATGCTGACGCAGGACGAAAACATTCTCGATATCAAGTTTGCCGTGCAATACCGCCTCAGCGACGCGCGGGCCTTTCTATTTGAAAGCAAGGCGCCTACCGATGCCGTGGTGCAGGCCGCAGAAACGGCGGTGCGCGAAGTGATTGGCCGCATGAAGATGGACGCCGCGCTGTCGGAAGACCGCGATCAAATCGCGCCCGATGTGCGCAAGCTGATGCAAAGCATTCTGGACCGCTACAACGTCGGTATCGAGATTGTCGCCATCAATTTGCAGCAGGGCGGGGTGCGCCCGCCGGAGCAGGTGCAGGCCTCGTTTGACGACGTGCTGAAGGCCGGCCAGGAACGCGAGCGCGCCAAGAACGAGGCCCAGGCCTACGCCAATGACGTAGTGCCGCGTGCCGTGGGTTCGGCCTCGCGCCTGAAAGAAGAAGCCGACGCCTACAAGGCCCGTGTGGTAGCGCAGGCGCAGGGTGATGCGCAGCGCTTCCGTTCGGTCTTTGCCGAATACCAGAAGGCGCCGCAGGTCACGCGGGACCGCATGTACCTGGACGCCATGCAGCAGATCTACAGCAATGTAACCAAGGTGGTGGTGGATTCGCACCAGGGCTCGAGCCTGCTGTATCTGCCGCTGGAAAAACTGCTGCAGGCCAATGGCATTGGCGCTGGCGCCGCTGTTGCAGCGCCGGCCGACCCCACAACCGCATCGGGTGGCACGGGTGCTGCCGTGCTGCCAGGCAGCAGCGGTTCATCTACCGATGTGCGGGGCCGCGATGCCTCGCGCACCCGTGAGCGTGAGTCACGCTAGGAGCACCCCATGAATCGTATTGGACTCGTTATTTCGTCGCTGCTGGTGCTGCTGGTGCTGGCCAGCTCCATGTTGTTTGTGGTCGATCAGCGCCAGTTTGGCGTGGTCTATGCACTCGGCCAGATCAAGGAAGTAATCACCGAACCCGGCTTGAACGTCAAGCTGCCACCACCGTTTCAGAACGTCTCCTATATCGACAAGCGCCTGCTGACGCTGGACAGCTCTGACGCCGAGCCGATGTTGACGGCAGAAAAACAACGCGTGGTGATCGACTGGTATGTGCGCTGGCGCATCACCGAACCGACCGACTACATCCGCAACGTCGGACTGAACGAAGGCGCTGGTGCGCTGCAGCTCAACCGTGTGGTGCGCAATGCATTCCAGGGTGAAGTCAACAAGCGCACGGTGAAAGAGCTGCTGTCGCTCAAGCGCGAAGCGCTGATGGCCGACGTCAAGGCCGAAGTGCGCGACAAGGTCGGTGGTGACAAGCCCTGGGGTGTCGATGTGGTGGATGTGCGCATCACCCGGGTCGACTATGTGGAAGCGATTACCGAATCGGTCTATCGGCGCATGGAGGCCGAACGCAAGCGCGTCGCCAATGAACTGCGTTCCACCGGTGCCGCCGAAGGCGAAAAAATCCGTGCCGACGCCGATCGCCAGCGTGAAGTGACGATTGCCAACGCCTACCGCGATGCGCAGAAAATCAAAGGCGAGGGCGATGCTGCCGCTGCACGTATTTATGCCGAGGCGTTTGGCCGCGATCCGCAGTTTGCCCAGTTCTATCGCAGTCTGGACGCCTACAAAGCCAGCTTTGCCAACAAGAGCGACCTGATGGTGCTGGACCCCAGCTCCAGCGAGTTCTTCAAGGTGCTGCGCAATGGTGGCGCGGCCGGGCCGGCGAAAAAATAAGCCGGATTCGTCTTGGACAGCGATTCCTTGTGGATGGCCCTGGCGCTGGTGCTGCTGATCGAGGGTTTATTCCCGTTCATCTCGCCAGCCCGCTGGCGTAGCACCTTCGCGCAGCTGCTGCAACTCACAGACGGACAGATCCGTTTTTATGCGGCGCTGAGTATTTCTGCCGGTCTGCTGCTGATTTGCTTCTGGAACTGATGAAAACCGGTCGACAAGCCCGGTAAAATCGCCGTTTTAACAAGCTTCCCTTTTAATACATGTCTGCTTGGGTCCTGCCGGATCACATTGCCGATGTGCTGCCCTCTGAGGCGCGCCACATCGAAGAAATACGTCGAGACCTGCTAGACATGGCGCGCTGCTATGGCTACGAATTGGTCATGCCGCCGTTGCTGGAACACCTGGAGTCTTTGCTGTCCGGTACCGGTGAGGCGCTGGATTTGCAAACCTTCAAGCTGGTCGATCAGCTGTCGGGGCGCACCATGGGTCTGCGGGCGGACACCACGCCCCAGGTGGCCCGCATCGACGCCCATTTGTTGAACCGTCCGGGTGTCACCCGGCTGTGCTACTGCGGCCCGATTGTGCATACCCGCCCCGGGGCGCCGCAGGCCAGTCGCGAGCCGCTGCAGTTCGGCGCCGAAATTTACGGCCACGCCGGGCTGGAGGCCGATCTGGAGGTCCTGACGCTGGCGCTGGATGCCCTGCGCGCGGCCGATGTCGGCCCCCTGACGGTTGATCTGGCGGACGCGCGCCTGGTGGCGGCGCTGCTTCAGGCCAGCGGCCTGGATGCCGCGGTGCAGGAACAGGTGCAGCAGGCCTTGGCGTCCAAAGACGCCACTGAACTGGCGACCATCACACGTGACTGCCCGGCCGAAGCCGGTGCGGCGCTCCGCGCGCTGGTTGAACTGTACGGCTCCGACGAGGTGTTGCAGCAGGCGCGCCAGACCCTGCCGGCGCTGCCGCAGGTGCAGGAAGCCCTGGCGCAGCTGGAGTGGCTGGCCAGCCACATCCGCGCCGCCTTTGCCGATGTGTCGATCAGTTTTGATCTGGCGGACTTGCGTGGTTATGCCTATTATTCCGGGGTCCGCTTTTCCATCTATGCGCCTGCCGCCAACGATGCGCTGGCACGCGGCGGACGTTACGACGAAGTCGGTTCGGTGTTTGGCCGCAAGCGTCCGGCCGTGGGCTTCAGTCTGGACGTGAAGGCACTGGTGGCATCGGCCCGGCCGGCGGCGCTGCGCGCTGCCATTCGGGCCCCCTGGGCCGAAGATGCGCGCCTGCAGCAGGTGATCGCCAGTTTGCGCCGCCAGGGCGAGATTGTGGTCTGCGTTTTGCCAGGCCATGAAAGTGAAGTAGACGAATTTGACTGCGACCGGGAACTCCGACAAGTCGCTGGCGAATGGGTAGTAATTGCAATTTGAGAAGCAACTGACATGAATACAACCAAGGGTCGAAATGTAGTGGTCGTCGGCACCCAGTGGGGTGACGAGGGCAAAGGCAAGCTGGTCGACTGGCTGACGGAAAGCTCTCAGGGTGTGGTGCGCTTCCAGGGCGGCCACAATGCCGGCCACACGCTGGTGATCAACGGCGTCAAGACGGCCTTGCACCTGATTCCCAGCGGCATCATGCGCCCGGGTGTGAAGTGCTACATCGGTAACGGCGTGGTGCTGTCGGCAGCCAAGCTGTTTGACGAAATCGAAGGTCTGGAAAAAGCCGGCGTGGAAGTGCGCTCGCGCCTGCGCGTCAGCGAAGCCTGTCCGCTGATTCTGCCGTTCCACGTGGCGCTTGATCTGGCCCGCGAAGTGGCGCGCGAAAAGGGCGGCAGTGCCAAGATTGGTACCACCGGCCGTGGCATCGGCCCGTCCTACGAGGACAAGATTGCGCGCCGGGCCCTGCGCGTGCAGGACCTGAAACACCCTGACCGCTTTGCCGCCAAGTTGCGCGAACTGCTGGACCTGCACAACCATGTGCTGACCACCTACCTGGGTTCCGAAGCGTTTGACTTCGGCGAGCAGCTCAAGCCCTTCATGGACCAGGGGCGGGTCCAGTTTGATGCCGTGTTCGCGCAGGCCATGCACCATGCCGAACTGCTCAAGCCCATGATTGCCGACGTCTCGCGCGAATTGAATGAAGCCAACGACGCAGGTGCCAACCTGCTGTTCGAAGGCGCCCAGGGCACCTTGCTTGACGTCGACCACGGCACCTATCCGTACGTCACTTCAAGCAACTGCGTGGCTGGCAATGCCGCTGCCGGTTCCGGCGTTGGCCCGGGCATGCTGCATTACATCCTGGGCATTACCAAGGCCTATTGCACGCGCGTCGGCGGCGGTCCGTTCCCCACCGAACTGGACTGGGAAAATCCGGGCACGCCGGGCTACCACATGAGCACGGTCGGCGCCGAAAAGGGCGTCACCACCGGTCGTTCACGGCGCTGTGGCTGGTTTGATGCCGCGCTGTTGAAGCGTTCGGCGCAGGTCAATGGCCTGTCCGGTCTGTGCATCACCAAGCTTGACGTGCTGGACGGCCTGAAGGAGCTCAAGTTGTGCACCGGCTACCTGATGGACGGCGAGAAAGTCGACATCTTGCCGCTCGGCGCAGACGACATTGAGCGTTGCACTCCGGTTTACGAAGTCATGGAAGGCTGGAGTGACAGCACCGTGGGCGTAACGCAGTACGACAAGCTGCCGGTGAATGCACGTTTGTACCTGCAGCGCATCGAGCACTTCACCGGGGTTCCCATCCATATGGTGTCGACCAGCCCGGACCGGGACCACACGATTCTGATGCGCCACCCCTTTTTGGCCGATTGATTCCGCGCCCCACCCGAACTGAACCAGGAGCCATGCAATGTTGACTGAAGACGGCAAACACCTTTACGTGAGTTACGACGAGTACCACAACCTGATCGAAAAGTTGGCGATCAAGGTGTTCCAGTCGGGTTGGGACTTTGACGTCATCCTGTGCCTGGCACGTGGCGGCATGCGTCCGGGCGACATTTTGTCGCGCGTGTTCGACAAGCCGCTGGCGATCATGTCGACCAGTTCTTACCGCGCCGATGCCGGCACCACCCAGGGCAACCTGGACATTGCCCGCTTCATTACCACGCCCAAGGGCGAGATTGCCGGCCGCGTGCTGCTGGTCGATGACCTGGCCGACTCCGGCCAGACCCTCAAGGCCGTGGTGCACCAGCTCAAGCACAATTACCAGCCGATCACCGAACTGCGCAGTGCCGTGGTCTGGACCAAGGCGCTGTCGACTTTCGAGCCCGACTATTCGGTCGAGTACCTGCCGACCAATCCCTGGATTCACCAGCCGTTTGAAAGCTACGACGCGATGCGTCCGCAGCAGCTGATTGAAAAGTGGAGCGTCTAGGCGCGCTCGCACCGATTACGGCCATGGTTCAGCCCAGCACCGAACTGATTCACCACGGCTACACGGCACCGGACGGCTTTGCGGCGCCGCAACCCGGTGTTTTCAAAGCTTCGACGGTGTTCTTTCCCAGCGTTGCTGCCATGCGCAGCCGCGAGTGGAAGGACAAGACCGGCTACACCTACGGCCTGCACGGTACGCCGACCTCGTATCTGCTGGAAGAGCGCTTGTGCACGCTTGAGGGCGGCTCCCAGTGTGTGCTGGTGCCCAGTGGCCTGGCGGCGATTGCGCTGGTGGCCTTGTCGCTGCTGAAAAGCGGTGACGAAGTGCTGATCCCGGACAACGCCTACGGTCCGAGCAAGTCGCTGGTGGAAGGCGAATTGCTGGGCTGGGGCATCACGCACCAGTATTACGACCCGATGGACCCGCAGGACCTGCAGGCGCAGATTTCCAGCCGTACCAAACTGGTCTGGCTGGAAGCCGCCGGTTCGGTGACGCTGGAATTTCCCGACTTGCGGGAAATGGTGCGCATCTGCCGTCAGCGCAAGGTGTTGACGGCGCTCGACAACACCTGGGGCGCCGGTCTGGCATTTCGCCCGTTTGCGCTGGCAGGTGCGCAGGAGCCCGGGCTGGGCGTTGATCTGAGCGTGCATGCCTTGACCAAATACCCGAGTGGCGGAGGCGATGTTCTCATGGGCAGCATCGTCAGCCGCGACCCGGCGCTGCACCTGCGCCTGAAGCTGACGCACATGCGGCTCGGGCTCGGGGTCGGCATGAACGATGTCGAGAGCGTGCTGCGCTCGCTGCCCAGCATGGCCTTGCGCTACCAGGCCCATGACCAAGCCACGCGGGCGCTGGCCCAATGGGCGCAGATGCAGTCCGAATTCGTTCAGGTCCTGCATCCGGCCCTGCCAGAATCCCCGGGCCATGCGCACTGGCAGGCGCTGTGCCAGAACGCGCCGGGTGGCGCGGCCGGTCTGTTCAGCGTGATTCTCGATCCGCGCTTTACGCCGGCCCAGACCGACGCTTTTTGTGACGCCTTGCGTTTGTTCCGCCTCGGTTACAGCTGGGGTGGACCGGTGAGCCTGGTAGTGCCCTACGAACTGGCGTCGATGCGTTCAGGTTGGCCGGCGCATCTGCTGCGCGGTACCCTGGTGCGCTTTGCGGTTGGCCTGGAGGCGGTCGAAGATTTGCAGGCCGACATCGCCCAGGCACTGCTGCAACTGCGCTAATCAACTAGGCGACCTTGGTGTTTCCCGCAGTAGGCAGCACGCCGGGCTGCGGTTAGGCTCCAGCCATGAGTCCTTTGCCCGCCTTTGAAGCCCCGCCGCCGTATATTCCTCCGCCCCCCGAGGGCCCGCAAAAAACCATTGTTTCCCTGCGCTGGATGGCGCCGCTGCAGTGGCTCAGGCAGGCCTGGTTGGACCTGCTGGCACAGCCGCACATAGCCGGTTTCTACGGGCTGGCATTCTGGGGCATGGCGCTGGTGTTGGAGGCGGTGTTCCGGTCGCGCCCGGAGTACACCATGTCGATTGCATCGGGCTGCCTGTTGCTCGGGCCGTTTCTGGCCATGGGGCTGTACGAAGCCAGCCGCTGCCGTGAGCAGGGTCTGGCGCCGGGATTGCTGTCTTCGGCGCTCTGCTGGCGTCCGCATATGCGCAGCATGGGCATGCTGGTGCTGGTGCTGATCGTGCTGGAGTTGCTCTGGGGGCGTGCGTCGCTGGTGGTCTTTGCGGTATTTTTTAACACCGGCATGCCGTCCACAGCGGGGGTGATGCAAGCCATATTCAACCCCGAAAACCTGGACTTCGTGCTGGCCTACACCGTGGTCGGCGGGATTTTTGCGGCGCTGGTGTTTGCCATTTCAGTGGTTTCCATTCCCATGATTCTGGACCGCGATACCGATGCCATCAGTGCGGCCATCACCAGCATCGAAGTGGTGTTCCAGAATACCGGCGTGATGCTGTTCTGGGGCGCCTTGCTGACGGCTTTGATCGCCACAGCCTTGTTGCTACCCTGGCATTTTGGTGTGTTGCTGGTCGGGCCTTTGCTGGGCCACGGCAGCTGGCATGCGTACCGGGCGGCGGTGGCCTGGCCACAAGATGTTACAGTCCCATGTAACTAACGAAAGCACACCTTGGCAACACCCAATTACGGATACGAAAAGCGTCAAAAAGAACTCGCCAAGCGTAAAAAGAAAGAAGAAAAACTCAAGGCCAAGGCCGAGCGCAAGACCGGTGACGGCAGTCCCGAGCTGGTTGACAGCGCCGAAGGTGCAGAAAACACTGCGCCACCCGCCAACCAGCCCGCCGCAGAATAAACCCACCGGCACCGCTGCAGCAGCAAGCTCCCGCGCCAGTTTTGCTATTTGCTTAACAACTTTCTCAGCGTCGGCCAGACATTGCTGAGCAGGGTTGGGTGCGCCTGCGCCAGCGGATGAATCCGGTCGGCCTGAAACAGGCTGGCGGCATTCGGGGCGTCGGCGACGCCGCGCAAGAAAAATGGCACCAGGGCGATTTTCTGGTCTTTGGCGACCTTGCTGAACGCGCTGCTGAATTGGCGGTTGTAGTCCTGGCCGTAATTGGGCGGCACCTGCATGCCCAGCAACACAACCTTGGCACCCGCCGCTTTGGCGCTGCTGGCGATGGCGTTCAGGTTGTCCTGGGTCATGGCGATGGGCAGGCCGCGCAGGGCGTCGTTGGCGCCCAGTTCAATCACCAGCAGCGCCGGGTGGTGCTGGCGCAGCAGGGCGGCAATCCGGGCCCGCCCGCCGGCACTGGTTTCACCGCTGA
>CAIUDG010000067.1 GCA_903897925.1 uncultured beta proteobacterium
CTAGTTACGTTATCGCCATCAATAGGTAACTGGAGTTATGCCTGCCAATCACATTATTTTATAAGAAATAACCGAGTTTTTTGGGCGTAGGAGCGAAGAAAGCTAATGGATAAAGACTATGGCAACAGCGACGGCTCCGGCAACGGCTTAGGCTACGGCTACGGCGACGGCGAAGGCTACTGTTATGGAGACGGCGAAGGCTACTGTTATGGAGACGGCAAAGGCGACGGCGACGGCTTCGACGGCGACGGCTACTAGCCACGTCCAGATCAATTAATTACACGCGGCGCTCACGCGCCGCCGGGAGAAACACATGAGCAAGGTGTTTGTCATTACCGTCATCGACCCATTGTCCGAATTTCCGCACATCGTGGGCGTGTTCGATGATGGGTTTCAGGCCAATGCCGTGTACGCGGCATTGGAGGTCAAAGCGCAAGTGGTGAACATGGTGTCGTACACCGTCGGAACGGTGTACCCCATTCGCAGCCGGACGGGGGTGGCGGCATGAGCCCCTACGACATCAACGAATACCGCAGGCGCGCCGAAGAGTACCAGCGCAACCTGGACGACACGCCGGCTTGGGTGGCTCCGATCTGGTTTGTGGCCGCTCTGGTCATGGTGGTTTCGGTGCTGATGGCCGAGGTGTACTACCTGCCTTTGGCGGACGGCAAGACCCCTGCCACGGAGTGCCCGCGATGATGGCCGAACGCGTGGAACCCGTGTTGCATTTGCCCGAGGAGCCGCCGACATTGACCGACGTGGCGTATTCGGGAATTTCCGACGTGACGGACCTTTACCGGTTTGATTGCGTCAACCTGGTGGTGGCTTTGCTGACGGTCAATCCCGCACGCCAGATCCAGTTGATCCAGTCGCTGAAAGATCGCCGCTACGCCGATGCGGGGCAGCAATTGGTGCGGATCGTTGAGGCGTCATGGAGGACATCATGAGCGTCCCTGAGACTCTGCCAAGGGTGTATGGCGCCATCGCAGCGGTGATGTCCGAAATATCGTCCACCGGTGTCGCCAAAGCACGCGAGAACCGTCAGCAAGGGTACGTGTTTCGCGGCATCGACGACATGTACAACGCCCTTTCGGGCCCGCTGAGCCGAGCCAAGCTGGTGATCATTCCGCGGGTGATCAGCAGAGATTGTCAGGAGCGGCAGTCGGCGAAGGGCACCCCGATATTCGTCGTCACGGTGCACGTCGAGTTCGACATCGTGTCCGCCGACGACGGATCCAAGCACACCGCCATGACCTACGGCGAGGCCATGGATTCGGCGGACAAGGCCACAAACAAAGCCATGTCGGCGGCATGGAAATACATGGCCATGGAACTGTTTTGCATTCCGACGGATGGCGACAACGACGCCGACGCTGATACGCCGGAAGTGGTTACGAATCTGTACTCCGACGAGCGGTTTTCGAAGAACCTGCCGACGTGGCGCGAGTTAATCAGGTCTGGCAGCAAGACTTCTGCTGAGATCATTGCCATGGTGTCCAGCAAAGCGACGTTGACCCCTAAGCAGATCGCGGCGATCAAAAAAATTCAGGAGATTGCAGATGAGAATTCTTGACGTGGAGCAGGGATCCCCGGAGTGGCACGCGGCGCGCCGGCAGCACTTTTGCGCCAGCCAAGCCTCGGCGATGCTCGGGGTGTCCAAGTACATGACCCGCACCGAGCTGATGGATCTGGTGAAGTTCGGTGTCGTGCCGGAGACGACCCAAGGCCAGCAGTACGTCATGGACCGCGGGCACAAGATTGAGGCGCTGGCTCGAACTTTGGCTGAGAAACACTTGGGCGAGGACCTGTATCCGGTGGTCGGGACCGCGACCGTGGAAGGACTGCCCATGCTGGCCAGCTTTGACGGTTTGACCATGGACGAGCGGATCATGTGGGAATGCAAGTCGTTGAACAAGGATCTGGTGGTCCAAGTGATGGCGGAAAACTTGGAATCGCATTACTGGGCGCAGCTGGAGCATGGGATGCTTGTCAGTCAAGCGCAGGTCGCGCTGTTCACGGTCAGCGATGGCAGCGGTGGCAACACCATTCACATGCGCTACCAGAGCCAGCCGGAACGCCGGGCCAAGATCATCGCGGGCTGGAAGCAGTTCTCCGTTGACCTGGAGTCGTACAATCCGGAACCGTCGTCGCCGGCGCCGGTGGCAGCGCCGATCCAGCAGCTTCCTGCCTTGGTGGTCCAGTTGGTGGGCAAGGTCACGTCCAGCAACATGGCGGTGTACCGCGAGACGGCACTGGCCTTCATTGAGAACATCAACACCGACCTGCAGAGCGATCAGGATTTCGCCGACGCCGAGAAGATGGCCAAGTTCTGCGAGTCCACCGAGAAGGAACTGGACGTTGTCAAGAAAGCAGCTCTGGAGCAGACCGCCGACATTGCGGCGCTGTTCCGGGTAGTGGACGAGCTGCGCGACGGCATGCGAGCGAAGCGGTTGGAGCTGGAGCGCTTGGTCAAGATCCGTAAGGACGCTATCCGGGCTGAGATCGTCATGACCGCCGAGGCGGCGCTGCGGGCGCACATTTACGCGCTCAATGCTCGACTGGATGCCCGGATCATGCCAGCCGTCCCGGCGGATTTCGCCGGGGCCATCAAGGGCAAGCGGACCATTGCCAGTCTTCGGGACGCCATCAACACGACCTTGGCCGATGCCAAGATTCGGGCCAACGAGATCGCCGACCATTTGGAGATTAACCGGAAAATGCTGGCGGAAATGACCGCCGGGCATGAGGCGCTATTCCGGGACGCAGATACTTTGGTGCATCAGCAGACAGATGCGCTGCGGGCCATCGTCAGCAACCGGATCCGGGAGTGGCAGGAGGCCGAGCAAAATCGGATTGCCGCCGACCGGGCGCGGATCCAGGCCGAGGAGGCGGCGAAAGCCAAGGCCGAAGCGGCAGCTGTGGCGCTGATGGCTGCGGCGACTGCCCAAGCCAGCCAGTTGCAAGCTGAGGCGGCGTCCGTGCCCCATCCGGTGGTGGGAAATCCGGTGGCCGAAGTGATGCCGGTGGTCGCGGCAAATAGTCCAAAAAAGTCTGCCGTGAGATTGGCCCTGGACGCGGCTTTGAGCCAGTTATCGGACGAAGAGGTGGATCGCGTCTACCGATTCGTCCAGTCCCGGTACCCCAACGCGGTGACGGCATGACGGTCCCGGGGTTGAGCGATGCCCAGTCGGTGGCGTTCTGCGAAGCCCACCGGGAATTCGATCCGATATGGAAGGGCGGCCGCATGACCCGCAAACGGGCCTATGGTTGGCTGTCGGAGCGGACCGGGATACCGCCGGAGCGCTGACACATCGGACACATGGATGCAGCGCAGTGCCAGATGGTTATTGATGCGGTAGCGCGGCGTAGCGACTGGAGGATTAGGCATGACACCGGCACAGATTGATCGGCTCCATCAATTGAGCAACAAGGGAAAAGGCGTGACGAAGTTGTTTGCCAGCAAGGCTGGGAAGCCCGACAATCCGGATGGCAGCACGGGGGCCAGTGCATGAGCATGTCCGCCGAAGAGCGCCGATGGATCAATAAAGCCCGGTCGCTACCCTGTGTCCTGTGCGGCGCCCTGGGGGTAGACCAGCAAACCCCTACCACCGTGCATCACATCCGGGAGGGGCAAGGAATGGCTCAGCGGTCGTCTCACTGGCTGATCGCCGCCCTGTGCGCGGACTGCCACCAGGGCGCTATGGGATTCCACGGAGATCGGACGCTTCTGCGGGTCGCCAAGGTGGAGGAACTTGACTTGCTGGCCATGACCATCGAGCGGATCGAGAAGGATGGGAAATCATGACGTTTGAGACTATCCGCTTGTCGCTGAAGGAACCCCGGAGCGCCTACGCGGCGCTGGTCAAGGCGTGGGAGTGCATCAAGGCCGCCCTAGCCACGGGGCAGCGGCTGTCTCTGGAGATTCGGCCGGAGACGAGAAGTCTGCGAGCCAATGCACGGATGTGGGCACTGTTGCGGGACGTGGCGGAACAGGTGCAGTGGCCGGTGGATGGGATGTTGACCCACATCAGCCCGGAGGATTGGAAACACATCATGACCGCCGCGGCAAAGCAGCACCAGCGGATGGCCAAGGGACTGGATGGGGGACTGGTGTTTCTCGGGCAGCACACCAGCCGAATGACTTCTGCGGAGATTTCGGACGTGATGGCGATCATTGAGGCGTTCGGCGCATCACGGGGCGTGAAGTGGTCGGTGGATGAAGAATTCGAGGAAGACGACAGACGCGGCCAGGCCGCATAGCGAGGAATCATGGCAAAGCTGATTGGACTATGCACGCTGGGAAAGGACGCCGACGTGCGTTACCGGGACGACGGACAGGCGGTGGCAAACCTGGACCTGGTGTTCGACTACGGCAAGAAAGGCGACGATGGACTGCGGCCGTCCCAGTGGATCCGGGCGTCCCTGTGGGGCAAGCGTGCCGAGGCGCTGGCAGAGTACCTGACCAAGGGCACTCAGATCAGCGTGGTCCTGGACGATCCGCACATCAAGACCGACACCAGCAAGGATGGCCGGGAGTTCGTCAACTTGGTGGCCCGGGTGAACGACATTGAACTGGTGCGCCGGCCCAAGACCGAAGACAGTGATCGCCCTGCAAGACAGCCGGAACGACAGGCCGAGCGACAGCCGGAACGTCAGGCGTCCGTCAGGCAGCCGCAGCGGGCCAGCAGGGCAGACGATTTCGATGACGACATCCCGTTCTAGAGGAGGCAGGCAATGCGATCCCTACAGCAGATGTTCAGCCAGTTGCGCGGCTTGATCGACACCATTGTTTTGACGCCGTGGGAAAACCAGTTCCTTAAAGACGTGATCGGCGAAGAGGACGGTGCGGCGGTCACGGCCACGGGCAAGCAGATTGAGATCCTGTCAAACCTCTGGGAGAAGCATTTCGCATGAACGATTTCACCGTGGAGATTGCCGGCGCAGGCCTTTTCGCCATCATCTGCGTGCTGGCTTGGCTGTGGTGGATGTTCGGCGCCATTGAATTGGAGGACGACGATGAACTGCGATAGCGTAAATGTTCAGGTGGAGATCCTGGGACTGATGTTGGCGAGCCTGTGGCTGGCCGCAAACGTGTGGGTGACGATCCGACGCAGCCGCCGGCTTCGGCTGACACCCCGCGAAGTCAAGGTGTTGGCTGATTGGCACACGACGCGAGCCAAACAGTGCGCGGTCAACTATGAACATGAGCGCGCCACGAAAAACCGGCATCGAGCAGCAGAACTGAACCGGCTGCGCACGCCAATTTTGCACGAGACGCCGCGGGAGGAAACGGAATGGTGATGAGCTTGCTGACCCTGCCGCCGGTGCACATTACCGCGCCGACGAAAATGGTATACCCCATGGGGGAGTCCATTTTCTCATCGCAGATCGAAAAAGATTGCTCGCCGCACATGCAGAAGCGGCTGACAGCCCTGCTGGAAGCCATTGACACGCACGGCGGCCGGGCAACGACTACCGACCTGGCGCTGCACTTCAAGATGACAGAATACGGCGTTCGGAATCTGGTGCGCCTGGCCCAAGAGTGCGGGTTGGTGCGGCAAAAATTGGGCTACTACACGGCGACGAACCAGTGCTGAACCGGTTCCATGACCACGTGAAGATGGTCCACGGCATCGTCTGGTCAATGCTGGGCCAGTTGCCGGCAGACTGCCGGGTGGACGATTTGGTGCAGGCCGGGCTGGTGGGATTGTTTGATGCCACGTTGAAGTACCAGCCTCAGCCGGATGCGGCGTTCGCCACCTACGCGTTCAAGCGCATCCAGGGCGCTGTGTTGGATTCGGCTCGGGAGCAAGATTGGCTGACCCGCCAGTCCCGGAGAGACATGCGCGCTGTTGCCGCTGCCGAGGCCAGCTTGCGCCGAGAACTGAAGCGGGAGCCTGTGTGCCGGGAGGTCGCAGAGAAGCTGGGGGTTTCCATGGCCGAGTTCGAGGCGATGCGGGAGAGCGCTCACTGTTTTTTCCTGTCGTTGGATGATCACCCAGACCTGCAGATCCCGGTCAACGCCGACCCAGCCATTGCTGTGGCCGAGGCCGACCTACAGGACGCGATCCGCCAGGCCATCACATGCCTGCCGGCAAGACACCGCCAGGTCATGATCGACCACTACGTCCATGACCGGAGCCTGATCGACATAGGGAAGTCACTGGGCGTCACTAGTTCTCGGGTATCCCAGATGCGCGCCGAGGCGGTGAAACACCTGCAGATGCTGTTCAACTGATCAACTGAGGAGGACCACATGATCAACGGAGATCACCCCGCATTCCCCCAAGGCCCCATGGCAGAGGGACTGAGCATCCGGCTGTACCTGATCGCCCATGCCCCCCCCACCCCGTGGTGGTACCACGAGCAGATTGGCACGCGGGAGTACGCCGAAACCACGGTGTCGTTTCCCATCTGGTGGGCAGACGAGATCCTGAAGAGGCTGGCATGAAGCCTGATCTGACGCCAATCCGCCGGCAGAGCGAGACCTTTGCCCAGTACGTCAAGCGCCGCGCTAACGGTAACCACTACGTGAAATGGCGTCAGCGTCTGGGCATGCCGTTTCACAACACGGCGGTGTTCGGCACGTACCGCCGGTCGGACGGCCCGAACTATAATCGGAAATCGGTCAGGAGGAAAGCAGCATGATAGACCGCATCAGGGGGATTTCATGATTTTTGCCAGCGGTTTAACCGCGTTCATTCTGGGCGGTCTGTTCTTCGGTGCAGCGGACCGGGACAGCCACGGCCTGCAGGTGTTGTCTGGCGTTATTGGGCTCGCGGGGATGCTGATGATGTACGTCTCTATCGTGATGGTACTGGTGAGGTGCATGCCATGAAATTTGCTGCTGGCATGCTGGTAGGGATCGCGCTGACCATCGCCGTGGCTGCGGCATGGTTTTGGGACACCGTTGGAAATCTGGGGCACTGAGGGGTGAACGTATGAGCTTCGATGAAGAACCCGATGGCGATCCGCATGGTGAATGCGCGGCAGAAATACGGCGTCTGAAAGTCGCACTCTCTTTTTTGGAAGCCGCCGTGGCAGCGCGGGATACGCCTTGCGAATGGCGCGAGGACGATTCTGGCGAATTGTGGGACTCCAACAATCTCGAAGCCGGGCGCGTCTATGGGTCATGCCACTGGCACGGATATTGGGAAGCATTGACGCCGGCGTTTTGTCCCGGGTGCGGGCACCCCGTAAAGATCGGCGAAACGGATAACGCATGACCGACCTTTACGCCGCCCTTTTGTCCTGGGCCATTCAACTCAGCGGCTACCCTGCGCCGA
>CAIUDG010000068.1 GCA_903897925.1 uncultured beta proteobacterium
CGCCGGAGCCTCTGCGGCACTGCGGCCGGATGCATTGCCCAGGCTTTGTGCCGGAGCGAATTCAGGCACGCCAGCGTTGTTGCGGTGCATATAGGCCAGCACATCGCTGCTGGATTCGAAGTCGAAGCCCGGCAGGTTCAGCAGATTGGCCAGCACGCGCAGCACTTTCCAGGCCGGGCGGGTGTCGCCCAGTGGCTTGACCACCGCATGGAAGCTCTGCACCCGGCCTTCGGCGTTGACAAAGGTGCCGGGGGTTTCGGTGAAGGGCGCAATCGGCAGCAGCACATCGCTGAATTCCAGATTGGTCTTGAACGGGCTCAGGGTCACCACCATGTCAACCTTGGACAGGGCGGCCACGGCGGCGGCGCCAGCGGCACTGTCGTACACCGGTTCGTTGTTCAGCAGCAGCAGCGCCTTCACGCCACCGGCCAGCATCTGGCCCGCGTTCAGGCCGCCGGCATCGGGCTGGGCACCAGCGAGCTGTGCGCCCACGGTGTTCGCAGCTTCGGTCAGGTAGCCTACGCTGGCGCCGGTTTCCGCGGCAATCCAGTTCGCCACGGCCAGCAGGCTGGAGGCCTGGGCATGGTGGGCGGCAGCATTGCCAAGCAGCACAGCCTTGCGCTCACCGCCCAGCAGCGACAGCGCGATGTCCTTGGCGACGCCGTTGGCGTTACCGTTGCCAGGCGCCGCAACGCCTTTTTCTGCGGCCACTGCCGCAGCGATGTCGAGCAGCGACTGCAACCAACCACTGGCGGCGCTGTCGATGCTGTTGGCAATCGGCAGGGCCCATTGGTTGGCGCCAGCGTTCAACACATTCACACGGCAGCCACGCTTGGCAGCCTGGCGGATGCGCTGAGCAAACAGCGGATGGTCCTTGCGCAAATTGGAGCCGACCACCAGCACGCGTTGCAGTTCGGTCAGCGAAGCAATGCTGGTACCGAGGTACGTGGCCTTGGGCGTGGCCACGAATTCGGCATTGCGCAGGCGGTAGTCGATGTTCTTGCTGCCCAGACCACGCACCAGGGCGCCGGCCAGGTACAACTCTTCCAGCGTGCTGTGCGGGCTGACCAGCGCGCCAATCGCGTTGGCACCGTCTTTATTGCGCACTTGCTGCAGGCCGTTGGCCACGTATTCGAGGGCGGTTTGCCAATCCACCGTTTTCCATTCACCGCCCTGCTTGAGCATGGGCGCGGTCAGGCGTTCGGCACTGTTCAGGGCTTCGTAGGAGAAGCGATCGCGGTCGGCAATCCAGCATTCGTTGACAGCGTCGTTTTCCAGCGGCAGCACGCGCATTACGCGGTTGTTTTTTACCTGCACCACCAGATTGGCACCGCTCGAATCGTGCGGCGCCACCGACTTGCGGCGCGACATTTCCCAGGTCCGGGCCGAGTAACGGAACGGCTTGCTGGTCAGCGCGCCAACCGGGCAGATGTCAATCATGTTGCCGGACAGCTCGGAATTCACCGTGGCGCCGACAAAGGTTTCAATCTCTGCATGCTCGCCGCGGTTCGACATGCCCAATTCCATTTCGCCGGCGACTTCCTGGCCAAAGCGAACGCAACGGGTGCAGTGAATGCAACGGCTCATTTCTTCCATGGAAATCAGCGGGCCGACATCCTTGTGGAACACCACGCGTTTTTCTTCTTCGTAACGCGAACTGCTGCCACCATAACCAACTGCCAGGTCCTGCAACTGGCACTCACCGCCCTGGTCGCAAATGGGACAGTCCAGCGGGTGGTTGATCAGCAAAAACTCCATCACCGAGCGCTGCGCCTTGATGGCCTTGTCGGATTTGGTGCGCACGATCATGCCCTGCGTGACGGGTGTCGCGCAGGCCGGCATGGGCTTGGGCATTTTTTCCACATCCACCAGGCACATGCGGCAGCTCGCCGCAATGCTCAGCTTCTTGTGATAACAAAAATGGGGAATATAGGTACCCGCTTTGTCGGCCGCATGCATGACCATGCTGCCTTCTGCGATCTCTACCTTCTTGCCGTCGATTTCGATTTCAATCATGGACTTCTCGCTCAGACGTACGCCGGCACCATGCAGGCTTTGTGCTCTACGTGGTACTCAAATTCATGCCGGAAGTGCTTGATCATGGCGCGCACCGGCATGGCCGCTGCATCACCCAAGGCGCAAATGGTGCGGCCCATGATGTTTTCTGCCACGTTGTCGAGCAGGTCCATGTCACTGGGTCGGCCATGTCCGGTTTCGATGCGATCGACCACGCGCGACAACCAGCCCGTGCCTTCGCGGCAAGGCGTGCACTGTCCGCAGGATTCGTGCATATAAAAATAGCTCAGACGTTGCAGGGCCTTGACCATGCAGCGCGAGTCGTCGAGCACAATGACTGCGCCCGAACCCAGCATTGACCCGGCCTTGGCGATCGAGTCGTAGTCCATGGTGCAATCCATGATGATGGAGGTGGGCAGCACCGGCGACGACGAGCCACCAGGAATCACGGCTTTCAATTGGCGGCCCTTGCGCACGCCACCTGCGAGTTCGAGCAGCGTGGCAAACGGTGTCCCCATGGGAATTTCGTAATTGCCCGGACGCTCCACGTCACCGCTGATCGAGAAGATCTTGGTGCCGCCGTTGTTCGGCTTGCCACAGGCCAGATAGGCCTGGCCACCATTGCGGATGATCCACGGCACTGCGGCGAAGGTTTCGGTGTTGTTGATGGTGGTCGGCTTGCCGTACAGACCAAAGCTGGCCGGAAACGGTGGCTTGAAGCGCGGCTGGCCCTTCTTGCCTTCCAGCGATTCCAACAGTGCGGTTTCTTCACCGCAGATGTAGGCGCCAAAACCGTGGGCGGCGTGCAGCTGGAAGCTGAAGTTGCTGCCCAGAATCTTGTCCCCCAGCAGACCGGCAGCACGGGCTTCTTCGAGCGCGGCTTCAAAACGGTCGTAGGCGGCAAAAATTTCGCCGTGGATATAGTTGTAGCCAACGCTGATGCCCATGGCATAAGCAGCAATCGCCATGCCTTCAATCACGATGTGCGGATTGAATTGCAGAATGTCGCGGTCCTTGCAGGTTCCGGGCTCGCCTTCATCAGAATTGCAAACCAGGTATTTTTGCCCGGGGAACTGGCGGGGCATGAAGCTCCACTTCAGACCGGTGGGAAAACCGGCGCCGCCGCGTCCGCGCAGCGAGGATTCCTTGACCACGGCAATCACCTGGTCCTGGGTCATGCCTTCGCCGCCGTCCTGGCCCAGAATCTTGCGCAGCGCCTGGTAGCCACCACGCGCTTCGTAGTCTTTCAAGGACCAGTTGGAACCATTCAGGCCGGCATAAATCTGCGGATTGATATGGCGGTCATGGAAGCAGGTCTCGACGCCGGTGGCGACAAACTTCTGGATAAGGTCCTGAGCGCTCATTATTTGCCCTCCGCAGCGCGAATACCGTCGACCAGTGCGTCGATTTTTTCGTTCGACATGAAGCTGCACATGCTGCGGTCATTCACCAGCAGGGCCGGCGCGTCGGCGCAGGCACCCAGGCATTCGCTTTGCTGCAGCGTGAACAGGCCGTCGGCCGTGGTCTCGCCCATGGACACACCCAGCTTTTTCTCGCAGTGGTGCAGGGCCTGCTGGCCGCCGCGCAACTGGCACGGCAGATTGGTACAAACATTGAGCTTGTACTTGCCCACCGGGCGCTGGTTGTACATGTTGTAGAAGGTGGTGACTTCGTGCACGGCGATAGGCGCCATGCCGAGGTAATCTGCAACCACTTGTTCGCTCTCGGCGCTGACATAGCCGAGTTCCTGCTGCACGATAGACAGGCAGGCCATCACGGCGGACTGTTTCTGATCGGCCGGGTACTTTGCCACTTCTTTGGCAAAACGTGCTTTAGTGATGTCAGAGATCATCGGTCAATCTCTCCAAAAACAATATCCATGGTGCCGATGATGGACACCGCATCGGCAATCATGTGACCGCGCGCCATTTCATCCAAACCTGCCAGGTGGACATATCCTGGCGGGCGAATCTTCAAGCGGTAGGGCTTATTGGCGCCATCGCTGACGATGTAAATACCGAACTCCCCCTTGGGGTGCTCCACCGCTGCATAGGCCTCGCCTTCCGGTACCCGGAAGCCTTCGCTGAACAGCTTGAAGTGGTGAATCAGTTCTTCCATGCTGGTTTTCATGGACTCGCGGGCCGGCGGCGCCACCTTGTGGTTGTCGGTAATGACCGGACCCGGGTTCGCCTTCAGCCACTTGACGCACTGCTGAATGATCAGGTTCGACTGCTTCATTTCTTCCATGCGCACCAGATAGCGGTCATAAACGTCGCCAGTGATGCCCACGGGAATATCGAAGTCGAGCTGGTCATAGACATCGTAGGGCTGCTTCTTGCGCAGATCCCATTCGATGCCGGAACCGCGCAGCATCGGGCCGGTGAAGCCCATGTTCAGCGCGCGCTCTGGCGTTACCACACCGATATTCACGGTGCGCTGCTTCCAGATGCGGTTTTCCGTCAGCAGGGTATGGTATTCCTCCATGCAGGCCGGGAAGCGCTGGGTGAAGTCTTCAATAAAGTCGAGCAGCGAACCCTTGCGATTGGCGTTGAGTTCTTCTACACCCTTGGCATTGCGCACCTTGCTGGCCTTGAATTGCGGCATGGTGTCGGGCAGGTCACGGTAAACGCCACCAGGCCGGAAATAGGCCGCATGCATGCGCGCGCCGCTGGCGGCTTCATACATGTCAAACAGGTCTTCCCGCTCACGGAAGGTGTAGATCAGAATGGTCGAGCTACCCAGGTCATTGCCGTGCGAGCCGAGCCACATCAGGTGGTTCAGCAAGCGGGTGATTTCGGCATACATCACGCGGATGTACTGGGCCCGCACCGGCACTTCGATGCCAAGCAGCTTTTCAATCGCCAGGCAGTAAGCGTGTTCGCTGCACATCATCGACACATAGTCGAGGCGGTCCATATACGGCAGCGACTGGATATAGGTTTTGCTCTCAGCCAGCTTTTCCGTGGCGCGGTGCAACAGGCCGATGTGCGGATCGGCGCGTTGGATTACTTCGCCATCGAGCTCGAGCACCAGACGCAGCACGCCGTGCGCAGCCGGGTGCTGGGGTCCAAAGTTCAGGGTGTAGTTCTTGATTTCAGCCATGCCATCAACTGCTTATTGCAGGCCCCCGTAATTGTCTTCACGAATCACACGCGGTGTGTTCTCACGCAACTCGATGCTCACCGGCTGGTACACCACGCGGGCCTGCTCTGCGTCGTAACGCATTTCGACATGGCCCTGGGTGGGAAAATCTTTGCGGAAAGGATGACCAATAAAGCCGTAGTCGGTCAGGATGCGGCGCAGATCATGGTGGCCGTCAAACACGATGCCAAACAGGTCAAAGGCTTCGCGCTCAAACCAGTTGGCCGAGTTCCAGACATTCACCACCGAACTCACCACCGGCATACCGTCGTCGGGCGCAAACACCTTCAGACGCAGACGCTGGTTCAGACTCACCGACAGCAAGTGACTGACAACGCAAAAACGCGGACCGTCATTGGCCACGTCTTTGTATTCGGAATAGTCGACACCGCACAGGTCAATCAGCTGCTCAAACTTGCAGCCCGGCGCATCGCGCAACAGCAGTGCCGCCGCGTGGTAGTCGGCAGCCGCCACCCATACCGTTACTTCACCCAGGCCAATCGAAATGCGCTGAACCTTGTCGCCCAGAGCCGCCACTACAGCGTCGCGGGTCTGTTCAGGGCGAACGGAAAATGTGCTCATAGCCTTCCTTTAAGCGCGCGCAATGGTTTCAGTGCGGCGAATCTTCTGCTGCAACTGCAGAATGCCGTACACCAGGGCTTCCGCCGTGGGCGGGCAACCCGGAACATAAACGTCCACAGGAACAATGCGATCGCAACCACGCACCACCGAATAGCTGTAGTGGTAATAACCACCACCATTGGCGCAGGAACCCATGCTGATCACCCAGCGCGGCTCCGACATCTGGTCATAGACCTTGCGCAGCGCGGGCGCCATCTTGTTGCACAGCGTGCCGGCCACAATCATCAGATCGGACTGGCGCGGACTGGCACGAAACACTTCGGAGCCGAAACGGCTCAGGTCATAGCGTGCCGCCGCCGCATGCATCATCTCGACCGCACAGCAAGCCAGACCAAAGGTCATGGGCCAGATGGAACCGGTTTTTGCCCAGTTCGACACGGCGTCATAACTGGTTGTGACAAAACCCTCTTTGAGTACACCTTCAATCATTGCTTTACTCCCAGTCGAGGGCGCCTTTTTTCCACATATAGACAAATCCGATGGTCAGAACGACTACGAATTCAATGCCAATCAGAAACCCCATGAAACCGGTTTCGCGCAGCGACACCGCCCATGGAAACAGGAAGGCAGTTTCCAGATCAAACAGGATGAACAAGATGGCGACCAGGTAATAGCGCACATCAAACTTCATGCGGGCATCTTCGAAGGCTTCGAAGCCGCACTCATAAGGGGAGTTCTTGGCCGCATCGGGCCGGTTGGGTCCCAGCACATAGCCGAGCACCTGAGGCACTACACCAATGCCTATGCCAACCATGATGAACAAAATGACGGGTAAATATTGCTCGAGGTTCATCTTGGCATCTGATCACCGTAAATAGCTATACCGGCAACGCCGGAATAGCTGTATTTTTTGGTGCCGTCGGCGAGACTCGAACTCGCACAGCTTTCGCCACTACCCCCTCAAGATAGCGTGTCTACCAATTTCACCACGACGGCTGCTATCAATTACCAGGCCAGCATGAGGGAGCTTGCGCTAAATTGCTGACTCGGCAACGCGGATTTTACCCCGAAAATCCCCCACTCCCCGGGGGTATTGGGCATTTACTTCGCAGGAATTTGGGCTGCGCCAGAGGCTGGCAGCGCCGGTACCGATGCTACAGGCGCTGCTGCTGCGGCACCTTCCAGCACACTACCCGAACTAGCCGGACGCAGATTGCCAAAATAGGCCAAAGCCAGTGTGCAGACAAAAAACACCGTTGCCAATACAGCCGTTGTGCGCGACAGAAAATTGGCGCTGCCACTAGCGCCAAACAGGCTGCCCGAGCCGCCACTGCCGAAAGCGGCACCCATATCTGCGCCCTTACCGTGTTGCACCAGAATCAGACCGATCATGGCAATTGCCGCCACCATCTGCACTGTCAAAAGAATCGTTACTACCACATTCATACTTCTCTCCTAATCCGTAAATCTGCAGCCCCGCTCAACGAGCGGCGGCAATAATTGTCAAAAAGTCAGCTGCTTTCAGGGCGGCACCGCCGACCAGGCCACCATCAATGTCCGGCTGCGCCAGCAGCTCGGCGGCATTCGCCGCATTCATGCTGCCGCCATACAGGATGTGCACCCGTGCCGCGTGTTCCGTGGCCGCATGCAGCTGCGCACGCAAGATAGCGTGCACCTGCTGGGCCATTTCCGGGGTTGCCGTTTTACCGGTGCCAATCGCCCAAACCGGCTCATACGCCACCACAATTTCACTGATGCAATGGCCGTTGGCATGAATCACTGCAGCCAACTGGCGCTTGACCACTTCTTCGGTGATGCCGGCTTCGCGTTCGGCCAGGGTTTCACCCACGCAAACAATCGGCGTGATGCCAGCGGCCAGGGCACGCTGCGCCTTCAAGGCCACCACGGCATCGGTCTCCGCGTGGTACTGGCGGCGCTCGGAATGGCCCACGATAGCCAGTCGCACACCCAAATCTTTCAGCATGTCGGCTGCGGTCTCGCCGGTGTAGGCGCCTGCAGCATGGGCCGACACATCCTGCGCACCCAGCTCAATCGCCGTGCCCTGAATGAGTCCCTTCACCTGGTCCAGGTAAACCATCGGCGCGCACACCGCGACCCGGCATTGCCAGTCGGCCGACTGTGCCAGCAGCGCCTGCAGCAGGGCCTGGTTGGAGGCCGCATTGCCATTCATCTTCCAATTGCCTGCAATCAATTTTTTCTTCATGCGCTTCCCCAGTTCAAAACAATTTTCCCGATATGTTCGTTCGACTCCATCAGACGATGTGCCTGCACCGCGCCCGTACCACCCGGCAAACTGGCATCCTGCGCCGCAAACACTTGAAACAGCACCGGTTTCACACGGCCGCTTTCCAGCAAGGGCCAGACCTGCGCCAAGCAGGCCTGGGCAATGGCCTGCTTGAAGGCCACCGGACGCGCGCGCAGGGTGGAACCGGTCACCGTCAGGCGCTTGCGCAGCACCAGTCCGGCATTGAGTTCACTCTTAACCCCGCCCTGCACCGCAATAATGACCAGGCGCCCGTCTTCGGCCAGGCTATTCACTTCCCGCGCCACATAGGCACCCGCCACCATGTCCAAAATCACATCAACGCCGCGCCCATCCGTCAGGCGCCGCAGCTCGGCTTCAAAATCCTGCGTCCGGTAATTGATGGCATGGTCTGCCCCCAAGTCCAGAATCGCCTTGCATTTGGCGTCGCTGCCTGCGGTGGCTATTACCACCGCACCGCGCGCCTTGGCCAACTGAATCGCTGTCACACCAATACCACTGGTGCCACCCTGCACCAGCAGGGTTTCACCCTGGGCCAGGCGACCGCGCTCAAACACATTGCTCCACACCGTGAAGAAGGTTTCGGGCAGACTGGCCGCCTCGATATCGGTCAAACCTGCCGGTACCGGCAGGCACTGCGCCACCGGCGCCACACAATATTCGGCATAGCCGCCGCCAGACACCAGGGCACACACCCGGTCGCCCAACTGCAGGCCGGCTGCCGCCAATGCTTGCGCATCGCCCGCCACAATCACGCCAGCCACTTCCAGCCCCGGAATCTCCGAGGCCCCCGGCGGCGCCGGGTAATGGCCGGCACGCTGCAGCACGTCCGGTCGATTGACACCACTGGCGCGCACCTGAATGCACAGCTCACCGACGCCGGCCTGCGGCTTGGCGCGCTGCGCCAGGCGCAACACCTCCGGCCCACCAAAGCCGGCAATCTCAATAACGTTCATTGTGCTCATAATGCCTGCGCAACAGGAAACGGGCGCACCAGACGCCCGTCTACCCGTTACCGCCAATCTGGCTGAATCAGCCTTGCTCGCCGCCGGCTGCCGGACGATCCAGCAAAGCCTTCATGGACAGCTTGATACGGCCCTTTTCATCGGTTTCCAAAACCTTGACCTTGACGATCTGGCCTTCGGACAGGTAGTCGCTGACCTTTTCCACGCGCTCGTGGGCGATCTGGCTGATGTGCAGCAGACCGTCCTTGCCGGGCAGCAGATTCACCAGGGCACCGAAGTCCAGCAGCTTGGTGATCGGGCCTTCATAGACCTTGCCAATTTCCACTTCGGCAGTAATTTGCTCGATGCGGCGCTTGGCTTCTTCGGCCTTGGCCGGATCACTCGAAGCGATGGTGATGGTGCCATCTTCCTCGATGTTGATCTGGGTGCCGGTCTCTTCGGTCAGGGCACGGATCACGGCGCCACCCTTGCCGATCACGTCACGGATTTTTTCCGGATTGATCTTCATGGTGAACAGGCGCGGCGCGAAGTTGGACACTTCGGTCTTGGCTTCTGCCATGGCTTCCTGCATCTTGCCCAGAATGTGCATACGGGCTTCCTTGGCCTGGGCCAGTGCCACCTGCATGATTTCCTTGGTGATGCCCTGGATCTTGATGTCCATCTGCAGCGCGGTAATACCGTTGGTGGTACCGGCCACCTTGAAGTCCATGTCGCCCAGGTGATCTTCGTCGCCCAGAATGTCGGTCAGCACGGCAAAGCGGTTGTCTTCCTTGATCAGGCCCATGGCGATACCGGCCACGTGGGCTTTCATCGGCACGCCAGCGTCCATCAGGGACAGGCAGCCACCGCACACCGAGGCCATCGACGAAGAGCCATTGGATTCGGTGATTTCCGACACCACACGCATGGTGTAGGGGAAGGCATCTTTCTCAGGCAGCACAGCGATCAGCGCGCGCTTGGCCAGACGGCCGTGGCCGATTTCGCGGCGCTTGGGCGTGCCCACGCGACCGGTTTCGCCGGTGGCGAAGGGAGGCATGTTGTAGTGCAGCATGAAGCGGTCTTCGTACTCGCCGGACAAAGCGTCAATGCGCTGTGCATCGCGCTCGGTGCCCAGCGTGGTCACCACCAGCGCCTGGGTTTCACCGCGGGTGAACAGGGCCGAGCCGTGGGTGCGTGGCAGCACGCTGTTGCGGATTTCGATCGGACGCACGGTGCGTGTGTCACGGCCGTCAATGCGGGGTTCGCCGGCCAGAATCTGGCTGCGCACGATTTTGGCTTCGATTTCAAACAGCAGGCCTTCGACCGCCACGCTGTCAAATGCCAGGCCTTCGGCCTTCAAAGCAGCCATCACGTCAGCGTAGGCTGCGCGGCATGCCTGGGTACGGGCCTGCTTGTTGCGGATCTGGTAGGCAGCAACCAGCTTGTCCTTGGCCAGGCCGTCGATCTTGGCGATCAGGGCTTCGTCCTTGGCGGGCGCTTTCCAGTCCCAGACCGGCTTGCCGGCATCGCGCACCAGTTCGTGGATGGCGTTGATGGCGATATTGCCTTGCTGATGGCCGAACACCACCGCACCCAACATCACTTCTTCCGACAACTGCTGGGCTTCGGACTCAACCATTAGCACAGCGGCTTCGGTACCGGCCACCACCAGGTCCATCTGCGAACCCTTGCGTGCGGTCTGACCGGGGTTCAACACATATTCGCCATTGATATAACCAACGCGTGCCGCACCGATCGGGCCGCTGAAAGGAATGCCGCTGACCGACAGCGCAGCGCTGACGGCGATCATGGCGGCAATGTCAGCATCCACTTCGGGGTTCAACGACACGGTGTGCACAACCACGTGCACTTCGTTGAAGAAGCCTTCCGGGAACAGCGGACGGATCGGACGGTCGATCAGGCGGCTGGTCAGGGTTTCAAACTCGCTGGGACGGCCTTCGCGCTTGAAGAAGCTGCCCGGGATCTTGCCAGCGGCGTAGCTCTTTTCCAGGTAGTCCACCGTCAGGGGGAAGAAATCCTGGCCGGCTTTGCCTTCGGTCTTGCCAACCACGGTGGCCAGCACCACGGTGCCGTCCATGTCCAGCAACACGGCGCCGGACGACTGGCGAGCGATTTCGCCGGTTTCCATGGTCACGCTGTGCTGACCCCATTGGAAGGTCTTGCTAACTTTTTTGAACATCGTCATATAAACAACTCCATTGATTACGGATAGTGGGAGGTGCAGGCCACCTCGCCCAAGCCCGGATTCATGCTGCAGTCCACGATGCCATTCCAGCGTAACTTGCGTCAAATGACGCTGGAATGACACAGCTTCGCTCTGCTTTTGCTGTCTCCGAAGTAAAAAACGCCTGAGCTAGGTGTCCTAACTCAGGCGCTTCACATTTGTAGCTTCGCTTACTTGCGCAGACCCAGCTTGGCGATCAGCGCGGTGTAACGGTCAGCGTCCTTGCCCTTCAGGTAGTCGAGCAGCTTGCGACGGCGGCTCACCATGCGCAACAGACCACGGCGACCATGGTGGTCCTTGGCGTGGGTCTTGAAGTGCGGTGTCAGTTCGTTGATGCGTGCGGTCAGCAGCGCGACTTGAACTTCTGGGCTACCGGTGTCGGTGGCGCTACGGGCGTTGTCTTTCACAACAGCGGCTTTGATGCTGGATGCAATCATGTCATTTCCTGGTGTTTGGGGGCCTGTGCGCAGCGCGCGGCCCCAGTGGTAGAACTTGCGTCAGGTGCTGGAACTGCTCCTGACGTGCGCCTTGCCCAATGCAAAGCCCGCAGATTATAGCGCAGAAGACGCGCCCGCCGGAATCGGCGCAATGGCGTCCAGCGGCCAGCGCGGCTTGACATCGAAGGCGTAGTGCCGGCTGGCCTGCTGCAGGCCGCTTTGCAAGCGCATCGCCGCCGCCATGGCAATCATGGCGCCGTTATCGGTACACAGCGCAAACTCCGGGTAATGCACGCGCACCCCGCGCTTGCCGCATTCCTGGTTCAGCTGCTGGCGCAAACTTTGGTTGGCACCGACGCCACCGGCCACCACCAGGCGCTGCAAGCCGGTCTGTTTCAGGGCAGCCAGCGATTTTTTCACCAGCACTTCCACAATCGCCGCCTGGGTCGAGGCCGCCAGATCGCATTGCTGCTGCTGCGGCAAGTCACTGAACTGCGCCACGCCGGCGCCGGCAACCAGCTTTTGCCCCTGCACCAGCACCGCCGTTTTCAATCCGGCAAAAGAAAAATCCAGATTGCCGCTGTGCAGCAAGGGGCGCGGCAATGCAAATGCGCGCGGATTGCCTTGCGTCGCCATGGCCGCCAACAAGGGCCCGCCCGGGTAGGCCAGCCCCATCAGCTTGGCCGACTTGTCAAAAGCTTCACCCGCCGCATCGTCAATCGACTCGCCCAGCAACTGGTAATGCCCCACGCCCTGCACCTGCATCAACTGGGTATGCCCGCCCGACACCAGCAAGGCAACGAATGGAAACTGCGGCGCATCGGCACTTAAAAACGGCGACAGCAGGTGGCCTTCCAGGTGGTGCACCCCTAACACCGGCTTGTCGAGTGCCGCGCCCAGCGCACAGGCCACGCCGGCGCCGACCAGCAAGGCGCCCGCCAGCCCCGGCCCCCGGGTATAGGCAATCACGTCCAGATCGGCCAGCGCACAGTGGGCACTGGCCAGCACCTCCTGCGCCAGCGGCACCACGCGCCGAATGTGGTCACGGCTGGCCAACTCCGGCACCACCCCGCCATAGGCCTGGTGCATGCTGATCTGGCTGTGCAGTGCGTGCGCCAGCAGCTCCGGCAACGCCGTCGCGCCGGGTTGCGTCTGCGCGCGCACCAGCGCCACGCCGGTCTCGTCGCAGGAGGACTCAATTCCCAATACCAATGTCTTTTGCACCATAGACCACAGAGTTTAGAGTACGCACATGCCGTTCGACATTGAATCCATTGAGCGCGCCACGCTGGATGCCGTGGCCCCGACCCAGATCGACACCCTGCCCGGCTGGCTGCTGCCGTTTGACCGCAGCGGCATCGCCCGCGCCAACAGTGCCGTCCCCTTGCGCCACGCCAACCTGGACCCACACAGTCTGCCGCTCATCGAGGCCCGCTATGCCGGCCAGCACAGCGACTGCCAGTTCCGCCTCGCCGACGTAGCCGGCCTGGCGCCGCTACAGCAAGCGCTGGAACGCCGTGCCTACAGTGCCCACCGCCCAGTGCTGACACAAACCACCGGCCAATTGAACTGGCGCCCAGGGGGCAGCGCTACGCCAATACAACTGTCTCCCGTGCCTACCGCGCACTGGCGAAGCGTCTATTTCGCGGAAGAGTTCGATGCCAGCGACAGCGCCGCCCGCGTGGCCGCACTGGCGCGCGGGCGCCACGCCATCTACGGCTGGACCGAAGACGATTCCGGCCCGCTGGCCGCCGGCACCGCCGTACTCAGCCAGGGCTGGCTCAGCATCCACGGCATGCGCACCCGAGAGCGCGCACGCGGACGCGGCCTGGCCAAACAACTGATCGCCGCATTTTTTGCAGCAGGCCGGGCACGCGGCCTGGACCGCGCCTTCCTGCAAGTAGAAGAGGACAACCTGATCGCGCGCCAGGCCTACCAAAGCTGCGGCTTCAACACCGCCTGGCGCTACCACTACTGGCACAAGCCATAACCCATAACCCATAACCCATAACCCATAACCCATAACCCATAGCCATGGCAACCGCCATTGCCTAGGCAGTTGGCCTGCTGGCGGTATCACTGCCCATTAACGACGCTGGCGACTCCAACTGGCCAAACTCCATCACCGCGATATCAGCAATCCAGACGCCTGGGCGGCAAAAACGGAGCCGCTTGGTGCTGCGCCGATTGCTGCCGCTAAGGATCATGTCCAAAACTCAGTCTGAGCAGCGGACATAAATGAATTTGTCCCGCCAGATGAAACCGCAGACCTTTGATCGTCGTTATTTCGCCGAATTCGGGCGTATTTCGCCCGCTTGGCGGCGCCTCGCTGGTTTGCAGGCGCACTCATCCCTGCGCGCCCTGCAAAAGCCTGTTTCTGACCATCCAGATATTCGACAAAGCAAACAGCGTCGTGAGCTGCGCCGTGTTCTTCTTCAGCCCGCGATAGCGCACCTTGACGTGTCCGAATTGGCGCTTGATGACGCGAAACGGGTGCTCAACCTTGGCACGCACGCTGGCCTTGAGCTTTTCTGCCTGTTCCATGAGGGCACCCCATGGTGTGTGCTTTTCCTGCTTGCGCTTGCCAGGACGCATGGCAATGTGCCAGTCCACATCGGCCCTGGCTTCTTTTCGTTTTTGGGCGCCTTGATAACCAGCGTCAGCAAATACGACCTGCTCCTCTCCGTGCAACAATCCATGGCCTTGCGTGACGTCGTTGACGTTGGCAGCCGTGCCGATGACGCTGTGCACCAGACCCGAGTCGGCGTCCACGCCGATGTGGCATTTCATTCCGAAATGCCACTGATTTCCCTTTTTGGTCTGATGCATCTGCGGGTCGCGCTTGCCGCTCTTGTTCTTGGTGGAACTCGGGGCCGAAATCAGGGTGGCGTCCACCACGGTGCCGGTCTTGAGCATCAGGCCGTGTGCGCTCAGTTTGGCGTTGATGACTTGCAGAATCTTCGCTCCCAGGTCGTGCTCTTCGAGCAGGTGACGAAAGCGCAGAATGCTGACCCGATCCGGAATGCGCTCAGTGCCGCTGATGCCGACAAAGGAGCGGTAAAAACCGGTCTCGAACAAGGCTTCCTCGGCGCCCAGATCGGACAAGCCGAACCATTGCTGCAGGCAGTGAATGCGCAGCATCATCGCCAGCTCAAACGGCGGACGCCCGGTTGTAGCCACCGGCGCATGCGGGCTGATGATCGCCAGCAATTCACTCCACGGCATGACGCGGTCCATCTCATCGAGCAGCACCTGTTTGCGTGTGCGCCGTGTGCTCATATCAAGGCCAAGATCGGTTTGTTTCATGCAGTCAATGATTGCAATTTACGTGCCGCAGTCATGCATATGACTGGGGTGTTTTGAACACAATCCTTAACGATTTTTAATACTATGTAGCCCAAAATTAGTGACAGACCAGCCGCAATAAATCTTTGAATATTGGCAAGTGTGAAGCCCATACCAATCGCTGTAAGCGTGATTATCGTTGGCAGCTTGGTAAGCCAACGTTCTCTGGATGTATTTTCCACTCGAATCGCTCGAGCGAGTATTTCGTCCGAGATGTCTGTATGAAATGCTGTGAAGGTATAGGGCCCAGGAGCGATGTCGGCATCAGCACGGATGAATTTATTCAGTTTGAAATTCTGGTAGGTTGATTCGACCCCTCCAAATGCGACCCGCCCATTCTGTGAAGAAAACATGCCAATAAGCTTGTCATCCGCCAAGCAGTAACGCATGACATTGTCTGGTATCGGCTCATCGACATAAAGATGCAGGAGGTAACCACCATCGGCGCCAGTAGGAAGTCGTACCAACGCTTGTTGCTTGACAAGTTCTTCAAGTCCTTCGGCGTCTGGACATCGTGTCTGGTGAAGTGCGTCGATATCGAACAACGCCATCTCGGCAACATCGGTGCCGGCGGGTAGACGAAAGTGGGCCATAGGGTCTAATTTAATGGAGCAGGAACTTCCCTGAGAGCTCCGTGTAGTTAAAAAACAGAATGTGGCTTATCAATATTCAAACCCATGCGCATTGAAAAAGTCCTGCCAATGTCAGCTACCGCGGCGTAGTTGCATTTCAAGGAAGCTTGCCGGACCATGCAGCAATACGCTTGAAAACCCTTGCAATGAGCGGTACGACCACAAACCACTGCAAGTAGCCAACGATTACGCCAGTTACCCACATCGGAAGTTCATTCCAGAATGGGTAGTAATTAAGCCCAAGTTCCATCGTCATCGCCCCCGTCAAGTAGCCTACCGCCGCAACGGCAACGGAACCAATGGGGAAAGACAAAAAGAACAAAAACCAAGTAAATGCTATAGGCATGTCATGTATGTCTCTTTGTACAAATCCAAAAACCAGGACAGAAACACAAGCCATGAGCCATACAGTAGCCAATACCTTGCCAACGAGAGACTTGGGAACGAGTGCTATTGCAAGGTTCATGACTAGAAATTTATTGTTTTGGATGTCTTTTGCAATGCTATCTTTTGTCTCTCCAATCTAGAATCGGAATCGTAATTTCTCTTGACTTATACACTATATCTTATTTCAGGCATGTGTCAATTTTCTTAATTGATCAAC
>CAIUDG010000069.1 GCA_903897925.1 uncultured beta proteobacterium
GAGTTGCCGTAAACCGCAACCCTTCGGGCGCGCGGCTTGCTCGGGACGGGGAAGTCCCTTTCATTCGAAAAGGTAAAACGAGCGGATTTTCCCTCTGAAACAGAGGATTTGAGGCCAAAAACGTGTACCCGCTTCGGGCTGGAAGCGGGTGTAGAGATTTGCGGTCTGCCTGCTCCATAGCCGACATAACGATCAGCATACGAGTGTCGGCAATGCGGCGCAATTTCCGGTGGCTACGGCACCCGGACCCGACCATAAGCGGGTGCTCCCAAACGGCTGGTATCAAACAATCATACGAATTGTGGTGGCATGTCATAAACCGCAGACGTGCTTGAGACCGCCTTAACTGCCATCCACATACAAATAGACGGCTGGGGCAATCAATTCTGCGCAGCTGCTTCGCATCTCATTCAAATGTCTCGGCGTCCACGCTGACTACAATGCCCCAAAACAATGGCGTTGGCGCAGAGATCGTCATGCGCCGCCAGGAGACAAAAGTCGGTCATGAAACTTGATGCCAAGGACCCCCGGCTCGTCCTTAAAACCGCACCCCCCAAGGTTCCCAAGAACCTACTTTCGCGTGAGCGCCTGAGTCTTCGCGCGCCCGAGTTGGCCGGCAAAACCGTGATTGCAGTGCAGGCTGCGTCCGGATTTGGGAAAACCATGTTGTTGGCCCAATGGCGGCGCGAGGCTTTGGAGTCCGGGGCGATTGTGGCCTGGTTGACATTGGACCCGTGGGACGGTGAAAGTCGATTCATCCACGGACTCACCATCGCCATGCAGCTGGGGAGTGGGCGGCCCCGATTTGGTCAAGCCAATCTCTACACCGGCGACCCACGCAATGGCCAGCACGATGGCCTGACTGGCTGGCTGGCAGAGGTGTTGCATCTGGGCGGCGAGGTCGTTCTGGTGCTGGACGATGTGCACCTGATGCCCGAACCTGACGCTTCAGCGGCTCTGCTCTACCTGCTGCGCAACGCGCCAACCAATCTCAAAATCATCTTGGCTGCGCGCAAACCGCTCACATTGTCGGTGTCCGACTTGCTGGCCCGGGGCGAATATGTTGCGCTGATGGTGGAGGATCTGCGTTTCCAACGCAACGAGACGATTGCGCTGCTTAGCGCCCGCTTTGGCGCACGCATAGAACTGGATTCTTGCGCGAAGCTGCATGAGGTGACAGAAGGTTGGCCTCTGGGGCTGCAGCTGGCCATCTCGCAAGTCGAAAAAAGTGCCAGCATCAAGGACGCCATCGCCAAGAGCTTTGTGCACGCAACTGATATTCGCCGCTATTTTGTCGAGTCCTTGATAGACCGGCTGGACCCCATGGAGTCCGAGTTCCTGGTTAGCGTGTCGTTTATTGATGCCTTGCATCCAGGACTGTGCCAAGCCATTACTGGTAACCGTGAGAGCGAACAGATACTGGTGCACTTGTGCGAGGCCACACCCATCATGGGTGAAGGTATGGGCAGTGATTGGCGCCGCATCCATCCACTGGCGCGTGAGTTTCTACAAGAGCGCTTTGATGCCCTGCCTGAAGAGCGCAAGGCACTGATGCGTGCCCGGGCCGTGCAATGGCTGGCCGATGAAAAGATCTATGAAGAGGCTGCGCGACTGGCATTGCATTCCGGGCAAACGGCTTTCGCCTACGAGCTGGCCGAGCAGTGCCTGTATGACGTACTGCGTACGGGGCAGCACTTCAGGGTGTCTGCCTGGGTAGACCGGATTCCGGCTGCCGAGTTGGCACTGCGGCCCCGTCTGCGGCTGGCGGTGGCCTGGACACTGGCACTGAGTGACCGCCATGTGGAAGCTGCCCGCATGGTGGAGCCTATCCTGAACGACGCAGCGGCCGGGGACAACGCGCACTGTGAAAGCGCATTGATTTCTGCCACTGCGGCTTTTCTTGCCGATGACCTGGACCTGGTGCAACGTATCGTCACACCTTGGCTGGATCGTTTTACAGGGGACTCGGAAGCCGTTCGCCTGGTGGGCGCCAACCACCGGGCCATGCTTGAATTGGTCCGTGGCTTTCCGGAACGTGCACGCCATTCGCTGGAGGCCAGTGGCGCTAAACCGAGCGACCCGTATGCGGCTGGTTGGCGCGACTGGCTGATTGGACTTAGCTACCAGTGGGCCGGCCAGATGACGCTGGCAGAAGACAGCTTGCGCACCGCACTGGCGCGTGCGGAGCAAAGCTCCGGTTTTCGCAATCCACTGGCGGCGATGCTCAGCGCGACGCTGGCGGCGGTACTCTGGGATCGCAACAAACTGAATGAAATAGCCCCAACACTGGCCAACCGGATGGATGTCATAGACCACCATACTGCGGCAGACGCCATCATGGGTGGACATATCGCATTGGCACGCCTGGCTGCCGCCAGCAACGACCCTGGGCGTGCGTTTGACATTCTGGACAAATTGCTGACACTAGGTGAGAGCCGGGACCTGCAGCGCCTGTGTCTGGCCAGTCTGGCGGAACAAATGCGTCTGCACGCACTGGCCAATCGGCGCGACGCTTGTATGGCGTTGGCGCTATCGATGGACACTGCAGCCAACAAGCTTTTACGCGAGGGCGCAGGGCTGCTGCAACCCCTGGTTCGCATTCAGTTGGCCATGGCTCGCTCGCATTTGTTTGCGGTTTTGCAGCAATGGGGCAAGGTGCTGTCCGAGGTGGAAGGCATACTGTCCACGGTGGAAGGCCTGCGACGGGGCAAGGACCGCATCCAACTGCAGTTGCTCAAAGCCCTGGCCCAAAAGCGCAGCGGCCAAGACGCGGAGGCCTTGCTGGCTGAAGCATTGAGCATGGCCAGCATGCTCGGTCTGGAACGCATTCTGCCGGACACCCACCCGGATCTGGAGGGCTGGGTGCGTCAAGTGCAGGCTCCCGCTGTTGGCCATGCGGCTACCGCGCCGCTGGCAATAGCTACTGTTGCCCAGTCAGCAGCGCCCACCAAACCCACCAACGCAAGCGCACAGTCGTATGCGCTGCTGACGCCAAAAGAGCGCGATGTGTTGCGACTGCTGGCACGCAATATGTCGAACAAAGAAATTGCGCTGGCCATGGAGATTGGTGGCGAGACGGTGAAGTGGCACCTGAAAAATCTGTTTGATAAGCTGGATGCCGCCAATCGCAAACACCTGCTGCACCGGGCCCAGATGCTCGGTCTGCTCGACCCCTCCCGCTGATTGCTGACGTCGCCCCCCCCTGCATGGGGGGTAGGCACATGCCCGCTTCATCCTAAATTCTTGCTCTTGCATGCCAGCGCCGCATACCGCGCTGGAACACCAAAATAGCAGGAGATAGCACGATGGCAATCATTGACTTTTTTGATCGCGGCTGGCGCGTCAACCCCCAGGGCACCGCCTACATCCAGGACGAACGGCACTACGGCTTTCAGGAGGTGGGCGAGCTGTCGGTACGCATTGCCAATGCCCTGCTGGCCGCCGGCCTGCCCCAGGAAGGCAAGGGCGCGGTCTGGGCTGCCAACGACGTCACCGCCTGGACCTGCGTGCTGGGCCTGTGGCGCGCCAACCTCTGCTGGATTCCGGTGGGCGCGCGCAATGCAGCGGAAGAAAACCTGCAGTTGCTGCAAGCCTTTGACTGCGAAATTCTGTTTTTCCAAAAGGAATTTGAAACGCTGATCGCCGGCTTTCAAGCGCGCCTGCCGCAGATTAAGCACTGGATTTGTATCGACGGCGTGGCCGCCTCCATGCCCCTGGCGCTGGCCCTGCAGGACTGGATTCGCGACCAGCCGCTGACCCGCCCGGAGCTGGCGGTGGACCTGGACGACGTGATCGCCCTGTCTCCCACGGGCGGCACCACCGGCGCGCCCAAGGGGGTGATGAACACCCACCGCAGCGTGCAAACCTTTTGCGCGCATTTTCTGATGACCTGCCCGTATCCGGGTACGCAACGCCCGGTCAACCTGGCCGCCGCACCCATGACCCACACGGCCGGCCTGCTGTCCCTGCCCTGCACCGCGCGTGGCGGCACGGTGGTGGTGCTGACCAAGCCGGACCCGGCGCTGCTGTTGGCCGCCATCGCCAGCCACAGGGTGACCGAACTGTTTCTGCCGCCCACGGTGATCTACCGCCTGCTGGACATCCCCGAGCTGGGCCGCAAGGCGGACTTTTCGTCACTGAAGTACTTCATGTACGGCGCCGCCCCCATGTCGGTGGACAAGCTCAAACAGGCCATGCGCGTGATCGGCCCGGTGATGATGGGCGGCTATGGCCAGACCGAGTGCCCGGCCTCCATCGCCTTCCTACCGCCCTCGCAGCACTTTGACGGAGACCAGCCGGCCAGCGACGAACGCCTGTCCTCGGTCGGCCAACCCAGCCCGCTGGTGCGCGTGGAGATCATGGACGAAGCGGGGCAGATTCTGGCCAGCGGCGCCACCGGTGAAATCTGTGTGCGCGGCGATCTGGTCATGAAGGGCTACTACAAGGCGCCCGACAAGACGGCCGAGACCCTCATCAACGGCTGGCTGCACACCGGTGACATCGGCCACATCGATGCCGCGGGCTATCTGCACATCACCGACCGCAAGAAGGACATGATCATCAGCGGCGGCTTCAACGTCTACCCCAGCGAGGTCGAGCAGGTCATCTGGGGCCATCCGGCGGTGCAGGACTGCGCCGTGATCGGCGTGCCGGACGCGCAATGGGGCGAGGCCGTCAAGGCGGTGGTCGAGTGCAATGCCGGCCAGAGCGTCAGCGCCGAAGAATTGATTGCTCTGTGCAAGCTCCAACTGGGCTCGGTCAAGGCCCCCAAGAGCGTGGACTTCATTGCCAGCCTGCCGCGCAGCGTGGCCGGCAAGGTGCTGAAGAAAGACCTGCGTGCCAGCTATTGGCAAGACGCGCAGCGAAACATTTGAACCAAGGAAGTTCATGAGCAACATTTACATCGCCGGCATCGCCATGACGGTCTTTGGCCGCCACCTGGAGCGCAGCCTGGAAGACCTGGCGGGCGAGGCCTTGCAGGGCGCGTTGGCGGACGCGGGCTGTGCCCGGGAGGACCTGGGGGTGGCCTATTACGCCGGCGTCACCAACGGGGCGTTGCAAGGGCAGTTGTCGATTCCCGGCCAGGTGGTGCTGGGCAAGATAGGCCTGCACAGCCTGCCAATTTTCAATGTAGAGAACGCCTGTGCATCGGGCAGCTCGGCCTTTCATCTGGCGATCCAGAGCCTGAAGGCCGGCAGCACCGATGTGGCCCTGGCTCTGGGCGCGGAGAAGATGAACATCCCGGACAAGCTGCGCGCCATGTCCTTGTTTGAAGCCGGCTGGGACATCAGCCGCGCCGAAGAAAACTATGCTCGCCTGGTGCAGATGGGCGCGGGCATTGTGCCGCCAGCCGGCTCGGAATCCGACAAGCCCTACAGCCGCTTCATGAACATTTATGCGGCCATGTGTCGCTGGCACATGAAGACCTATGGCACCACCCAGCGCCAGATTGCAGCGGTCTGCGCCAAGAACCACCAGCATTCGGTGCACAACCCGTTTTCGCAGTTCCGCAAACCCTTCAGCATTGACGAAGTGCTGGCCGCGCCCCCCATCACCTACCCGATCACCCTGCCGATGTGCGCGCCGCTGACCGACGGTGCGGCCGCCGTCATCGTCTGCACCGAAGCCGGCCTGGCCCGCATCGGTGGCAACAAGGCGCGCGCCATCCGCGTGGTCGCCAGCGTGCTGCGCAGCGCCGCACCGCGCCGCCTGGACGAGCCGGAAAAAAACGTCGGGCGTCTGGCTGCGCTGCAAGCCTACGAGATGGCCGGACTCGGGCCGGACGACGTGGACGTGGCCGAGGTGCATGACGCCTCCGCCATGGGCGAAATCATCCAGACCGAAAACCTGGGCCTGGCCCCTTTAGGCCAGGGCGGTATCGCAGCAGAGCGTGGCGACTACAGCCTGGGCGGGCGCATTCCCGTCAACACCTCTGGCGGACTGGAGTCCAAGGGCCATCCCCTGGGTGCCACCGGTATTGGCCAGCTGTATGAGCTGGTCACCCAGTTGCGTGGTGAAGCCGGTGCACGCCAGGTTGCCAAGGCCCGCCATGCCATCCAGGAAAACGGCGGCGGCTTTCAGGGCATTGAAGAGGCCGCCGTGGCCATCACCATTCTGAGCAGATAGACCTATATGAAAAACCATCCCCTTTCCCTCCCGATCACGTTATTCGCCACCCTCATCGCGGGCCTGTGTGTTGGGCCTGCAAGCGCGCTCGCTTCACCTTCAACCCAGAGCCTCACTGCCACAGCATCAGGCGGTGCGGCCGTGTTCAACATTCAAGGCCGGGTGAAAAGCGGGCTGGGCGTCATAGCCCATTCGACCGTCACCCTCTGGGCGGCGGGCCCGGGGGCGCCGGTCAAGCTCGCCCAAACGCAAACACAGGACGACGGCAGTTATACGCTGCAGGGCAGCCGCCCGAGTGACGACTCCGCCGTTCTCTACCTCATCGCCAAGGGTGGGCAGCCCCAGGGCGGCGGCGACCATGTGGAGAACCCTGCCATCGCCCTGATGGCCACCTTGGGCACGGTGCCACCTCAGCGTGTCACAGTCAACGAAATGACGACGGTGGCGTCAGTCTGGACGGCGGCACAGTTTCTGAAGGCCGATGCACTCAGCGGCAAAGCGCTGGGCCTGCGCATCGCCGCAGGCAATGTGCCCAATCTGGTGGATCTCGCAACCGGTGGGTTGGGACCGGTGATACAGGATCCGCTCAACAGTTCACAAACCGCGACGCTGGCGACTTTCAATACCCTGTCGAATGTCTTGGCAGGCTGTATCGCCAGGATACAAAGTGACGCCTGCAGCCAACTCTTTGCGCAGGCCACACCGCCCGGTGGCGTGGCGCCCACCGATACGCTGATGGCAACACAGAACATTGCCCGTAATCCGTCAAACCATGCCGCACAGCTATTCGCTTTACTGGCCGCGTTCTATCCGGCACCGGCCCAGGCGCGCTGGCGTCCGGTGCCCTTCATCCCCTACCTTAGCTTCGCGCCAACTGCGTGGACTCTTTCGCTGGTCTATTCCGGCGGAGGTATCAATTCTCCGGGTGGTATTGCCATCGACGCCGAAGGCAATATGTGGGCGAACGACAATTTCCTGGTGGGTGCACAGTCCACTATCCACCAAGACTTTGGCGGTGGCGTGTCGAAGATGGCACCGGACGGCAAACCCATTTCACCAGCGACCACCGGCTACCGCGGTGGTGGCATTGACGGTCCTGGTTTTGGCCTTGCCATTGCCGCCGACGACAAGGTTTGGACCGGTAGCCTGGGTGGCCGAACGATCTCGGTTCTGGACCGCAAAACAGGCAAACCTCTGTCACCTGACACCGGATACAACTTTGGCGGCCGCTTGGGCTCCATTCAGGGAATCATCAGCACGCCGGGTAGTGACATCTGGGCACTGGACAACGAACGGGACCAGATCATTCATTTCCCACAAGGCGATGCATCAAAAGGTCAGATACTGGGACGCACCGAGAACGACAAGCCGGTGGACGGGACTTTACAGGTCAAGAAACCCTTCCATCTGGCCATCGACCAGTCGGATCAGATCTGGATTACCAACAGTGGCAGCAACACGGTCACGCGCTTTGCAGCGAGCAATCCGGCCAAGGCGGAGCAAATTACGGTGGGCTATGGCCCACGCGCGATTGCCATCGACAGCCTGGGCAACGCCTGGTTGGCCAATACCTTCGGCCACCCAGGTCTGATGCAGAAGATGGAAGTTGTCTTTGGCAAGGTCAAAGCAAAAATGGAAGCGGTCTTCGGCAGCCCACTGTCCCCTGCGGAAAGTGCCGCCAAGATGTGGATTGCCATCTATGAACTAGCGGTCAAGTACCGCGGTGGCGATGTCTCCCTGGTACCTGCCAAATCCTCGACTTCACAAACCTTTGATGGCGCTAAAAGCATTGTCGGCCCTTGGGGCATAGCTATCGACGGCAACGACAACGTGTGGGTGGCCAATGCACTCGGCAGAACGGTCACGCAATTGTGCGGCGCCCGCCCGGAAAATTGCCCGCTGGGTGCCAAGACCGGCGACCGAATTTCGCCTGCCGGAGGCTACTTCGGCGGACTGCAGATCATTACCGATGTGGCCGTAGATCCCGCTGGCAATGTTTGGGTAGCCAACAATTGGGATATGCCCGAAGAAGGGTTCAAGAAAGTCCCGGAACCTGCGCTCTCCACCCGATTCGGCGCCAATAGCATGGTGGTCTTTTTCGGGCTGGCCAAGCCGGTGAAAACGCCACTGATAGGCCCACCGCCGGCACAATGAACATCTCGTGCCACCGCTGCAACCCTGGACCCACCCATGAACCCACACACCGAGACCGCCGACATCGCACGCCTGAAGGCACTGCCCAAAGCCGAGGTGCATCTGCACCTGGAGGGTTGCTTTGAGGCTGGCGTAATTAGGCAATGGGCCAAGCTGGAAGGCCTTGCCCTGCCACGACCCGAGGAAGATTTGTTCAAGTTTTCGGGGCTGGCTGATTTTCTGGGTTTTCTCGATTTGGCCTGCGGCTTGGCATCGACCCAAGAGCGGATGTTCGAACTCAGCTACGGTTTGAGCCAACGCCTCGCCGCAAGCGGGACGGGTTACGCTGATGTCATCTTCAATCCGACGCACTGGCACGCCTGGCATGGCCGTCTAGGGGCCATGCTGGAAGCCATTGATGCCGGTTTTCTAGCAGCTGAACAGGATGGGCTGCCATCGGTGGGACTGTGCGTGAGCTTGCTGCGAACGCAATCTGCCGATGCGGCCATTGCGCTTGTAGAGACTTTGACATCCATGCGGCACCCGCGCGTCGTGGCGTTGTCGGTGGATGGCAACGAAGCCACAGCGGGCCGTACAGGCCCCCGGTTTGCAGAAGCCTTCCGCCGGGCCGGTGCGGCAGGGCTGCGACGCACCGTGCATGCGGGTGAGTCCAGTGGGCCGGAGGGCGTCTGGGATGCGGTGGAACTGTTGGGTGCGGATAGGATTGACCATGGCGTGCGCGCGATCGAAGACGCAGCCTTGGTGGACCTGCTGGCCGAGCGGCAAATTCCCTTGGGCATTTGCCCCACATCGAACCTGGTGCTGGGCGTATACCCATCCATCCAGGAGCACCCGATCGAGCGGTTACGCATTGCCGGTGTGCCGGTGTCACTCAACACCGACGATCCCGCGCTATTGGGTGCCAGTCTGGTCGGCGAATACAGCTTGTGCCGTCGGACTTTTGGATGGACCGATGACATCACCCAGGCGGTCGCTCGCACTTCGATCGAGGCCAGCTTTGCCGATGCGCATGTCAAAGCGAAGCTGCTGACGTCCTTGGGTTCCTGGTAAGCCCCACCAACAGGCATGGTGCTGAAAATGCCCCATGCCTGTTTCTAGCTATTGGCCGATGGGAGGAAACTGCCCTTCAGTCTGCGCCGGTATGGCCTGGAATATTTCCACCACGCGATTCACCGCACCGGTAAAGCGCAACAGGGTGGGCAAGCTGCCCGAGACGAACGCCTTTCGGCTGGTAATGGCCAAAATGGCATTGGTCTTGCCGGTCAATATGTCATGCATGACGGCATACGAGGCCGTCATCACAAAGTCCGGCTTGGGATGCATGCCCATGGCCCATGCGGTGGACTGTGGATATTGGATCCAGAACTGGGCGTCCTGCATGACGCCCATGGCGGGTGACGCTTTAACCACGTACTGGTAGGCCGCGTTAAAGCCCTTGCCCTTCTTTTGGAAAATCTCGTCCGTGGCGATGCGTTGTGCGGCTTCGCGAACCCAGGCTTCATCAAACAGCTTCATTTCTAGTCTCCTTCAGTTTCAAATCGTGGGGTGTGCACGCTGCATTCAGGTGCTGCTTGCGCGCAAGCGCGCCAGGGTGCTGAGCACGCGCTCGGGCTGCATGTCGGCCAACAGGGTGCCGACAACAAACCGGGCAGGACTGGCCGGGGCAGCGGTGTGCCAGAACGCATCCGTGGCCCACAGCCCTTGGCCGCCTAGCGGACCCCTGCTGGCGACCAGGTCGATGTCAGCGGGCAGGTCCTGGCTGTCCTGTGCACACAGCACCAATCCCCAGCCGAAATGCCAGGCGGCATTCACCAGCGGTGCATAGGCCACGCTACTGCTTCCATCGATGGGCCGGGTGCGGTGCAGGAACAGGCTGTCAAAGGTGGCCGCAGGCAACTTGTTGACCAGTGCGGCAAGGTAGACACAGACATCCTCGGCGTCGCCCTCATCCACGGCTGCATGCAGCGGCGTCGCCGGGGAGATCCAGTGCAGCCAGTCTTCTACGCTGCCGAGCTTCAGTGCCACTGCCGCATCGGCACGGTTCAGGGTCGCCAGTGCTTGCAGCACTTCAGAGAGTGCGCGCAACAAGGCGGGGTTTTCCAGTGCCAGCTTCAGCGCCTTGGTACTGCGCGATGCCTGCGGTAAGGCAAGGCCCTGCGCTTGCCACCAGGCGGCAGTCCAGTCCAGCAGGGGAAACAACATCACGTCGGGCTTGAGCCCTTGCTGCGCCTGCCGGCAGGTGGCCAGCAGGGGCCCGGCGTCAAACCAGCGCGCATCGTTCTGTCCATACACCCGCCGCGCGAACGGCAGATAGTCCAGACAGACCAAGGGTGTGCCGCGCCCTTGCTCCAACGTGGCCTGCCACTTGAAGAGCGTCATGGCTGCACTCCCTGCACGGACAGGCGCTGCTCCAAAGATGCAATGCGGGCCTGCAAATCCTTCACCTGGCGGACCCGGGGGTCTTCCATCACCACCGGTTGCAGCGCCTCTGCCGGCGAGGGAATCTCTTCGGTGCCGACCCAGATTTCGTCCGGCTTGTCCCAACAGCCAAAGTAAGGCGCTGGCAGATTGGTCGGGCCGGGCGTGGTCCAGCCGGCGACGAATTCGGCATAGGGTTTGCCGCGGCTCAGGCGCTGCTGGCACTCGGCGGTGCGGGCCTCAGCAGTTGCCACTTCATCCAGTGCAAAACTGTGCGCGTCCAGCACCACCTTGTAGACGGTGCGGGCCACGTCCAGGGAAATCAAACCCTCGCGCGCATCCTTGGCCACAGACAGCGGGTCACGCTCCAGCACATCGCCATAGCCGCCACCGGCACCTTGCGACATCAGGTACATTTCGCCGCGCTGGGCCAGCTCGAAGGGCATGCCCATGGTCTGGGTTTCATAGGTGGCACCGGGAATCGGCTGCTCGTTCATCAGCTTGCCAAAGTCATAGGTAGAGAACGCACGCGGGTCGTGGTCTATGCGGTCAAAAATATCCACGCCCCGGATTTTGGCGATGGGGTACACGCCGCAACCGTAACCACCAAACAGGCCGCCCACGGTAGGGAAAGACGAGCCGTTGGCGACTGCCGCAAAGCCCCAGGCCGGACTGTCCTTGGGGGAGATGCACCAGTAGTAGCCAGAGCCACCGCGGTACTTGCCAAAGCCCTGGTTGTCCTGCAGCATCTTCTTGGCAATCAGGCTGATGTAGGGCACTTCTTCTTCCATCACCTCAACCTCGGGCAAGTCACCCATGACCGAGAACAGGGCCGACAGCGAATGTTCGCCGTCCTGGTTGCAGCGGGCGCCACCCGGCATGCCATTCACATTGGCGCTGATGCTTCCCACCAGCTGGCCGCGCTGGTTGATGCCACCGTAGACATAGGTGTTGATCATGTTGTACCAGGGCGCAATCGTGGTGGTCTGCGGACCCGGCGCGCAATGCGTCAGCTTGGCCAACGCGACTTGCATCGCCGTGAAGGCCGGGAACAGCGTCAGCATGCTGATGGTGTTGGGCGTCTCAAAGGACGAGGCGATGCTGGAGCACGCGTCCCATTCAAATTCCACCGGCGCCAACACGGCCTGGTTGCGCGGCAAGTCGGGCCAGAAGAAGCCGCACAACAGCGTGCCCATGCCCGCCTTGGTGGAGCCCAGCACCGAGTTGATGGTGCGGTTGGCAAACTCCGGGCTGGAGCCGCGCATGTTCACGATCAGGCGCGCACCTTCCTTGCGCAGCTCCACATTGGCCTTGATGTAAGCCTTCTCGCGCAGCGTGCTGTCGCCAAACGCCACAGCGCGGGCGATGCCATCGGGCAAAGCAGTGATGCGGCGTTTGACCTCCGACTCCACGTCCTCCAGGCCCATGCGCAGCATGGCGACAAATTCGTCCACACCGACATCACCAATAGCGTCTTCCACGCGCTGTATCAGCATCTTGCACACCGCCATGCGCGCCTTCATGTCCTCGTACATGAGGGCACGGTCGCGCACCATGTTCTGGAAGAAGGTGACCATGTCGCGCTTGAGCACACCGCCCTCGGCCACTTTCATGGGCGAGATGCGCAGGCCCTCGCCATACACCGACTCGGCCATGGCCGTCAGACCACCGGGCTCGATGGCTCCGTTTTCACCCAGGTGCTCGGAGCAGCCGACCCAGCACACCAGGTCACCCTGGTGGAACACCGGCATGAAGGTGGCAAAGTCGGCCGGGTGGATGGAGCCCCAGCGCGCGTCGTTGTGCATGAAGGCGTCGCCCGCACGAATGCCGATGCTGGGGTCGTCCTTCCAATACTTCATGATGTGACGCAAGGCATAGTGCGTGATGGAGGCAAAGCCCAACACGCCGCCGGTGCTGACCATGGCCAGATCGCCCGAGGTGGTCCAGACACCGGTGATGGAGTCGCCCCACTTGGCACCGGGCGACGATGCAATCTGGGACATCATTTCCCAGGTCTCATTGCAGTTTGACACCAGCCGGTCCCGCAGCAGTCCGGCACGGCTGCGGTCCCAAGTCTGCTGCAACAGCTGATCTTCGCGCGCGCTGCGGGGTGCCAGGGCATGGCTCTCCATGATCTCGGGGTCTGGCCCGATAAAGACCTGCTGGTTGCTCAAAAAATTCTGGACAACGTCCAGGGCGGCCTGCTCATACAGAGCATCTGTGCGAACGCGATCATCCATGCTGTTTCTCCTTGTTTATTGCAGGGCCGCACGAAGAAGCCAGGCGGCGCCTTCCTGTGCCATACGGAATTTCCACTGCGGCTCCACCAGAATGGTGGTCACCCGCGACACAACGACGGCGGGCCCGTCAATCTGCTGACCGGGCAGGATGTCCTCGAAGGTGAAGACCGGCGTCTCCACTCCTTCGGGCCAGGCCTGGAAGTAGCAGGTTCGGTGGCTGTGCGGTGTGGCATCGTCGTCGCACGGCGGCGTGTCGGCGCTCAGGCCGCTAAAGTCAATCTTGCGGTCATCAACCGAGGTCACCACGCGCACCGCCGTGACCACCACGCCAGCCTGGGGCTGCGCACTGCCCTCGCCAAAGCGTTGCTGGTAGTCCTGTGCAAACTGGCCAATCAGGTGGATCACGTCCTCGCGGCTGGCAAAGCGACTCAGCGCCGTCACCACCGAGGTTTGTGCCAACTGGTTGCCGTAGCGCATGTCCAGCTCCAACCGATGGCGCACGCCTTGCGGGTCCAGACCCTGGCGCTCCATGTCGGCCCGGCCCTGGGCTTCCAGGTCTTCAATCAGTTCATTGATTTCGTCGAAGTCCTCCAGCACCAGCTTTTGCTGCGCGTCGTACAACCAGAAGAACTTGGTGTGCTCGTGGATGTGAATCTGGTCGATGTTGCCGGCCCCCAATGCCGAGAAGACGGCGCTAAAGGGTGGAACAAAAATCTGCCGTATACCAGCCGCCTCGGCAATACCGCAGGCATGCAAGGGGCCGTTGCCGCCGTAGGCCAGCATGGTGAAGTCACCCGGTTCGTAGCCCTTGGCGCGCAGTTCACGGCCTATGCCCACGGCCATGCTGGCGTCGACCTTGGCCTTGATAGCCAGTGCGGCCTGCGGCACCGTCAGACCCATGGGCTCGGCCACGTCGTCTTCCACCGCACGCTCGGCGCGGCGCTTGTTGAGCTTGATGCGCCCGGCAGCGTAATTGGCTGGGTCCAGATAGCCCAGAACCAGATCGGTGTCGGTCACCGTGGGACGGGTGCCTCCCTGGTTGAAGCAGGCCGGGCCGGGCTCGGATCCGGCACTTTCAGGCCCGACTTCTACCGAACGGAACATGGAGTCGAAGCGGGCAATCGAGCCACCACCGGCACCCAACGAGAGCAGATGCACCATGGGCGTGGTGCACAACCAGCGGTCGATCACCGGATAGAAGTCATAGAACTTCACATCACCACCCACCACCAGGCTGATGTCGAACGAAGTGCCGCCCATGTCGGCGCAGACCAGCTTGGTGACTCCGGCCTGCTGGGCCAGGCGCTCGGCGGCGTTGATGCCGGCCACCGGGCCGGAGTGGATGGTTTGCAACGCAGAGGTGGAATTGAGCTGCGCCATACCGCCCGAGTTGTGGGTCAGCATCATGGCGCGGTCATAGTGGGCGTCGCGCAGTTGCTGCTCCATGCTCGACAGCCCGTGGTACATGATGGCGTGCAGACTGGCATTGATGATGGCCGAAGTGGTACGCGCGTATTCCGACTTGCGACCCGATACCAGGTGCGATAGCGTCACTGGCAAGGCACCCAGCATGTGCGAGGGGTACTCGTCCATGATGATTTCTTCCACGCGGTGCTCGTGCTCCGGGTTGACCACGGAGTTGGTCAGTGCCACGACAAAGGCTTGCGCGCCCTGGTCCACCAGACTGCGCAACTGTGCGCGCAAATGGTCTTCATCCAGCGGGATCACCACCATGCCGGTACCGTCCACACGTTCGTTCACACCGGCTATCAAGGTGCTAGGTACCAGCGGCTCGGGTCGGGTGGCGCGCGCCAGGTCCCGCTGCACATGGTCGGGCATGCCGTCACCGTAGCCGCGTCCGCGCGACAGGGGCACGGTAGCCTCAAAGCCGGAGGTGACCAGCAAACCCACACGCGGCCCCTTGTGCTCGATCAGCGCGTTGGTGCCCAGCGTGGTGGCATAGCGGATGGATTCGATTTCGCTCAAAAAATCGCGCTGCTGCAAACCAGCCTCTTCGGCCGCATTCATCAAGGCCTTGTTGAAGCCAACGGCCAGGTTGTGGTGGGTGGTGAGGGCCTTGCCACCGTACTTGCTGCCCTCCCAGGTTAAAAAGCAGTCGGTGAATGTGCCACCAATGTCAACGGATATGCGTTTCATGGAATGTCTCTCGTTTCTTGTGTGGGCTTTAGTTGCCACCGGACGGCAGTGCGCTGTGCTGACGGGCCATGGCGCGCAGGCTGTTCAGGTCAAACTCCATGTCCATCACCGGTGGGTGGCCTGGCGGCAGGTACTCGGCCTCCACCATCAGCGCACAGTGGGGGCAGTAATACTCCAGGATCTGTACCCATTCGGGTTGTGGCGCAAAGGTCTGCGCGTATTTGCTCGGATCGATGATGGACGGATGGATTTCGCGTGGATCGCGGGCATGCACCAGCAAGCCTTCCTTGTAGCTGCGCTGGGCGGAGCCAATCGGGTGGTCGCACTTGCTGCAGTGCCAGGTCTCTGTGTCCAGGTCAATGGCCAATGCTTCGGTCATTTTTAGCTTCATTTTCAAGCTCCTTTTGTTGCGTTAAACAGGGGGGTGGTGCGGGTGAGTAAGAGGTCGCGGTTGCCGGTCATCCGGCAGGTCCAACCGGACAGCACGCGCATGGTGGTGTAGGCGTCCTCGAACAGCGCGGGGCCGGCGATGCTGGCACCGGGTTGCAAGGCATCCAGATCAAACAGCGGCACCTCCAGCCAGCTTGCATCGGCTTGCAAGCAGGTGCGTGTGCCACTGGGAGTGGGTGTGTGCGCAACGCCCGCATGCACATCACTCACTGGAAAGCGTTCCAGGCGGCGCACGATTTCCACCGCAATGCGCACATGCGCGTCGACTGCGCCCAGGTCTTCCCCATCGGCAAGCCAACGGCTTTCTTCACCAACGGGTCCGTTCCAGACCAGCTTGCAGCGCAGCTCGCAGCTGTCCGCATCAAAGCCTTCGGCGAACATCTCGCGGCGCGCCTTCGCAATCAACAGATCGCGCACGGCTGCCGCATCGCCGCCAGCAATCTGTTCGTAGTGGTAGTGCACGTCGCTAAAGCCAATGCCATAGGCACAAAACACAGCAGCTGCGTGCGGCACGATGACCGTGTTCACCTGGGCCAGGTCGGCCACCAGGCAGGCGCTCATGGGGCCAGCACCGCCAAAGGCCATCAACACCGTGTCCGCATCGACGGCAGCGTGGCCGGTGATCGCGTCGGCCATAACCTGGTGGTAGGCCGTATCCAATTCCAGCAAGGCTTGTTCCAGTGTCTTGCCCGCGGGCTGGGCGACGTGGCGTTGAATCGCCTTCTCAGCCAGCGCACGGTCTATCTTGAGCTTGCCAGCGAAATAGGTTTGTGGATCGAAAAGGCCCATCAGCAAGTAGACATCGGTAATGGTTGGCAGCTCGCCGCCGCGTGCAAAGCAGGCCGGGCCTGGCGCCGCACCCACACTCTGCGGGCCGACCCGGTAGACCCCTTCCTTAAAGCCCAACACGGAGCTACCCCCGACACCAGCGCTGAGAATGTCACACAGCGGGAATGCGGTTTGCGCACCCTCAATTTTTCCCTCTCGCACTTCTTCAATGGAGCCCGGAAACGCCACGCCGATGTCGGTGGTGGTGCCACCCACGTCGAAGGAAATCACCCGCTTGGCCGCATAGGCCTGGGCATAGACCTTGCTGCCTTCCATGCCCCCGCGCGGACCTGAGCTGTAGGTCTTGAGCGCCACGGTGCGCGAGACGCGACTGGAGTTGCCGTCGTTGCGGAACACCATTAGCGGGCGACGCACGTTGCGGCGGCGCAGCTCGCTCTCTGCGTGGTACAGAAAGTGCTCCATGGTCGGATGCAAAAAGGAATTCAACAGGCCAGACCACATGCGGGTGGCCACGTCATCGGCACGGGTGAGTTCATGCGCCAACAGCACCGGCACTGCGCCCAGAAAGTGGCGCGGGTATTTGCGCAGGAATACGCGGCGAAAGCGCAGTTCACGCTCCGCATACTGCTTGCCGTCGAGCGCCAGAACGATGCGGTTGGTACCCTGTGCCAGCAAGGCGTTTACCGCCGTGATGATCGACTGGCCATACGCTTCGTCGTCATCCGACTCCTGCAACTGCGTCACCCGGGCACCAACCAGGGAGGCAAACAAGGTCTCTTCCTGGCCGGAGCGCAGCATGTCGCTCAGTGCACTGCCGCTTTGCAAGAGCACGCCCAGACGGGGGCCTTTTTCGCGGGCCTGCACCAGGGCGTTGGTGCCCTGGGTGGTGGAGTAGCGAATGATCTCCGTTTCATGCAGCAGGCGGTCCGGCATCTCGCTGCCGTAGATCTCGCCGGACAGCGCCGCGATGGCATCCATAAAGCACTTGCTCAGGTCGTGGGGGGTGGTAAGTGCCTTGGCGCGGTAGAAGGCACCATCGCGCACGGCGATGGCATCGGTAAGGGTGCCGCCGTTGTCAATGCAGATAAGAGTGGACATGCTGATCTCCTGTGTCTCGTTCGTTGGAGCGCAAGCCATTTGCGCTGAATGAGACTGGAGTGTCCGGGGGGCGCGGGCTCTGACTCCCCCCCACGGAGGGGGGGCCAAGCACACCAGTCCTCCCCCCCTTCTTGGGGGGGAACAGTGCCACCCAATTTTTAGAGACTAGCGGCCACGGACGGCATTCGGCATAGGTGTCGAACCGGCCCGGAGACAAGCTTCATTCCATACAAAGGTCTTTTCAAATGAAACCCTTCAAGCTCACACTGACGGCCACCTTGGTTGCCAGCGCGCTGTCCGCCATGGCGACAGACTTCCAACTGTCAGATGACATCACGGCCAGCGTCAAAGGCACAGCGACACTGGGCACCATGTTGCGCATGGATGACCCCAGCCCCAATGCCTACACCTATGTCACTTCGCAATCGGTGGGCTTGCCTGCCGGCAATCTGATTGGATTGACCAACTCCTCGGATGTGAATTTCAAGAAAAACGCGCCCGTGTCCACCGTGCTCAAGGCGGTGCTGGATCTGGATCTGCACGGCAAAGACGCCGGCCTGTTTTTACGCGCCTATGGCTGGACTGACCCCGAACTGGCCAATGCAGGCCGCCCCTATGGCAGCTATGCCAATGGCTACCAGGCGGGCAGCGCCCTGAGTGACTCAGGCTTTGCGCCCGAAGCCAAATTTAGCAATGTGCTGATCCGTGATGCCTATGTTTATAAGCGCTTCCAATTGGACCAAGACTCTAGTGTCCAGGCCAAGCTCGGCCGCCAGACTCTGGACTGGGGCAAATCCATGCTAACCACCGGCGGCATTAACTCCGCTGTCAATGCTATGGACTACGCCGCCTCCACGCGCCCCGGTGCGTTACCAGAAGAAGGCAAGCTGGCGACGGCCATGCTTTCAGCCAGCCTGGCGCAAGGAAAAAACTGGGGGGCAGATGGTTTTGTCAAACTGGAAAACGTGACACCGGCATATCCCGGTTGCGGAACGTTTTTTGATTCAGCCTCGCTGATTCCGAGCGGCTGCAATCTGGCGGGCGCCATCAGCAACACCATTCCGGGGAGCCCCCTGGGCACACCGCTGTCACTGAGCGAGCCCGCCCTGTTCAATAGCGGCTACTACGTGCACCGCGGCACCGACATCAACCCCAGCGCCAGTGGGCAATGGGGCCTGTCCCTCAAGTACCTGGCCGAGTCGGTGAACACCGAATTCAGGGGCTATGCCATGAATACCAGTAGCAACACGCCTGGCTTTCACATCTACACCCCGACCGTGGCACTGTCCACTACCGGCCCCATCACCTCAGGCCCGCTGGCGGCGGCACCGGCAACTATGGCAGCCTATAACCGTGCGCTGAATTCCCTGAGCAACCCGAATGGCTTGAAATATTCGGTGGGCTATGCGCAGGATGTTCAGCTCTATGGACTGAGCTTTGACACCAAGCTGTCTCCCTTGAGCCGTGTATTTGGCGAGCTCGCTGTGCGCCCGAATGCGCAGATGAACTGGAACGGCAACGACCTGTTGGCGGCCGCCCTGCTTCCCGGACAATTGCTGAGCAATTACAAGGGCGTGAACACATTGGCTACGGGCGGCAGCTACGACGCCTGGGACCGTTTAGCGGTATCCACTCTCACGCTAGGTGGCAGCAAAGTGTTTCCCGCAGTCCTGGGTGCTGAACGTGTGGTGCTGCTGGCAGAATTTGGCCTGAGCCACGTCGACGGCCTGCCTGATCCGCTGGTCATGCGCTACGGCAGGGCCTTCTCTTACGGTTCCGCGCCCTATCTTTTGGCCAATGGAACCTTGGCCGCTTGTTCTGAGGCAGTCGCCGCGAATGGCGTCCCGAAAGGCGTGGTTGGCAAGACGTGTACAACCGACGGCTTTGTTACCACCGACGCGATCGGGATTCGCATGAACTTGTCGGCACGCTATCCCAACGCCGTTGGCACGGCAACCCTGACACCTGCGCTGTACGTAGCGTCAGACATCAGTGGCTACTCTTACGACGGCAGCTACTCACAGGGGCGCCTGGTGCTGCGTCCCAGCCTCAAGGTCGAATGGGGCAAGGACTGGTACATGGACGTGGCCTACACCAGCATCACCGGTGGTGCCTATAACCTCGCCGTGGATAAGGGCAACCTGGTGGTTGCTGCAGGGCTCAAGTTCTGAGGTCAGTAAAGACCTTACCTTAGGTACAAGAAGAACCTCGCTACATTGATTGTTCCATCAGACATCGGGAAACAAAGTCTGATGGAAGCTCTCACAACGACCGCTAACCGGAGGCGAATTCGGGTGAATCTGTAGCCGCTTTGGGCATAGCCGGTCGTCACGAGCGGCGGCTTAATTGTTCCAAAAAAATCAAACAACTGGCCTGCCCGGAAGCTGACCGTGGAGAACAGCGGCTATCGCGGCTCAACCGAGATTGCCAACGCTCCATTGCCGACTTTCATTTTTGAAAATTGGTAGGCGGTGATCTTGGTTGTCGCTGACGGGCTGGTAGTTGACATTCCCGGCGCTCCAAAGCGGTAACTGCAATCTCCTCCACTACTTACCAGTGCAGGTCTTCACGTTTGACGGGCTAGACATACACATTTGCTCTTCTTCACGACTAGCAAAAACTCGCGGGGTGAGTGAGTTACACAACGTTTGCGCTCCAGCCGGACAGCACCGGGTCAACCGTTCATGAATTCGGCAGGATGCCATTTCATCCTCGGTATCGCTAAAAGTTCTCATGAGCACCCAGCGTAAAAACTCAGGGTCACGATTGGAAAGTCGCTGCAACTTCGGTAGCGTAGACCATTTTTTGTCCATAAGCATTGAAAAGGAGCTGCTCAGGTACTCGGCAAGTGCACCGTCTGAGCACCATCCCTTGTATTGCTTGAAATAACGATACGCGGCAGACCAAGAATGAATACCACTATCTAGGTCACGTTCGGCAGCACGACAATTCACGCTGCTCTCTTGAGCATTGGCATTTGCAAAAATGAAAAGTGCTATCGCAATAACCAATCTAGTTTTCATGAAGGCCTAAGCTCCATAAATAAGGCAGTGGCAGTGCGGAACGAAGGATGTCGGGGAACGGCAGCTATCGCGGCCATGCGGGTCTACGATCCGCTCCATAGCTGACCTTCAATTCAGCTGCTTCGAACAGTGGATTTCAATCAAAAAGGTCGAGTTGTCCTGGTTGGGTGGCGTTGTTCCAGAACACCGAGTCGGCATACCTTGCTGCCAGCGCCGCCATGTCAATGTCCGGCGCTTCATTGCTGAACTCAAACGACCCGAACATGTTCACGTGCTGCCACGCCACCGGCGACATCCCTTGTATGAATGCGATGGCGTCCAGATCCCCGGCCGCCACCTTCTGTTCGTACACTTTCGACAGCAGTGCTGTGTTGTAGAAAATGACTGCATTGGCAATCAGCCTCGCGCAATCATTCCAGACCTGTTGCTCAGTTTCCGTCTGAACCTTAAACTTCCCGCCATTGATGAATGACACCGCCCGGCGGAACCGGTGATAGGCCTCGCCCCGGTTGAGCGCCTTTTGTACGCTCTGACGCAGCTCGACATCGTCAATGAAGTCCAGAATGTAGATGGTGCGAAGGATATTATCCAACTCCCACAGGGCCTTTTTGGTGCTGTTCTGCCTGGCATAGCTGCTGAGTTTGCGCACGATAGTGGTCTGGGTCGTGTCCTTTTGTGCCAGGGACGCCATGATGCGCTGGACATTGGGCCACTCACTTACGATCAAGTCCTCGTTGACCTTGTTGGCTGGTCGGATCAGCATGTCAGCTGGATACTGGCTTGGCAGGCTAAAGCCCACCAGCGATGCCGTCTTCTTCTGCAAAGTCTTATAGCGTGGAGCAAAGCTGTAGCCGAACACATGAAGAATCCAAAAATTGACCTGGTTGGTGCCATGCGTATCCGTCGAGTGGCGTGTGGGCTTGATTTCCGACGTGTTGTTGTACAGCAGATCGAACACAAAATGGCTTTCATGCTCGTGCGTGCCGATGATCTTGGCATTGATGGGTACGTGGTTGGCAACCACGGTGCAGGCGCTTACCCCCTTGTCCCAACCGAAATACTTGGGCGAATACCTGGAATTGAAGGTATTGATCTGGGTTTCAAACCGCTGGCCATCGCTGCTGGAATGCAGCTCTTCCCGAATGTTGAAGAGCTTGAACGCTGACAGCGCGGCCGTGGCATTGCTGATGGCGTCATTGGCAGCGTGCAAGGTTTCTGGCCGCAAGTAGCTGCGTGCAGTCGTAATGAGCGTTGGATGGCTCATGCCCGAGACCTCGGCCATCTTGCCCAAACCCATGTTGGTGCCGAACGCCACCACGCACGCCAGAATTTCGCGCTGGTCCGGCGCATGCTTGACACCGCGATCGAGCACATGTTTGAAATCGTCCAAAAAATTTGTCTGTGTATTCACAAAATGCAGCAGATCGGCAATGCCAATACCAGGCAGCTGGCTGTAGAACGGCCCGTTGCCGGGCTCCGGGGCCGTTGGGTAGATCAGTGACCAGCGCTTTTTCTCCCCCTGGCCAACGACTTTGATATGGGCATTGACGCAGTCGGCCACTCGCTGATTGACTGTCACCAACCGCTCTTCGAGCCTCGTGCGCAACCCGGCCAGCGTTTCTGCAATGGGCGCCTGCAAAATCTGTTGCCCGATCTCGGCAAGGACTGCATCCTTTTGGCTCCACCGAGCATCGCTGATCAGATCGTCTTCAAACTGGCGGAATTCATTACTATGGTTGACGTACATGTCCCCGGACTCCAGCGCGTTACGTAGCAGCCGATAGACTAAAAACTCGTACCGGTCAACGTCCAGAGTCTTTTGCTTTTCCTCGCCATCGCCCGATTGCGCAAACAGGTGCTTCTTGAGAACAACGGGGATAACGGCCTCGGGAAATTTGGAGGAGTCTGCCTGCCGAAGCGACTTGTTCTGGCGCAGCAGTGTTTGCATTACTGAGATCGCCCGCACCAATGGTGCATCCTCCAGCCGCCCAGCAAAATCGACGTCACAGAAGAGGTGGCGCAAGTTACGCTTGATGGTTGGCGACAACTTGGTGAAATAGCTCCACTCATAGTCCAGCTTGTCAAAGGCGACGTTTCGCAGGTAATTGGTCACCGACGGAAATGCCGCAGGTTCCAGCATGCCGAAGGCACGTTCCTTGACTGCCGAAAACGGACTGTCACTGGCGATTGACGCATCCACAAAGAGGCCCAGCACTTCGCCGGCCGCCTTCAAATTGCTGGTGGCCTCTTCTGATGCCTGCAGCATGGCCACCTTTGCCGCTAGTTTGGCCTGCTTGTCGAATTGCCCGACCAAGTGAATGAACGCCTCAATCAGGTTGTCGTTGATTTGGCGAAACCGGTGGAAGGCAAAGCACAATAGATACAGGCGTACTGTGGCGGCGTCCATGCGACGCAGTTTGTAGACAGTGTAGAACTGGACCAGACCGGCGTAATATTTGATGCTCTCACCGGACAAAGTGGCATCAATCAGAAATTTTTGGGCGAAGGAATGTAGGGGCGCCAACTGCTTGCGGCGATCCACCTCCTGGCGCAGTTCCTTGTTGCTGAAATCGTTGGCCTCGTGTTTCAGGACATTGATCAGATGGATTTTGTCGTCAGCATGCAGCAACGTGTTGAGCGATAGTTGGAGGTTGGCGGGCAGCGAGGCATCCAGTTTGCTGGTCACACGTTTGCGCTCATCGATGACGGCCTGGCTCACCAAATCCTGCAAAAACGAGTACCCCGGCGCAACCAAGTGCTGGTTGGACAAGTGTTCCAGCAGCTCACGCAAAATGAATTTTGGCTGGGTAGACAGCATCGCAGAGCGTTGTGCGAACGCGATCAGTGCCTGCTTCTCTTCGCCGCCACAGAGGCGGTAGCCTAAAAGGCCAAGGATGATTCTTTGCTGTGCCAGCCGTGTGGGCTTGGACAAATGACCTACCTCGGACATCAACCTGCCAGGGTAATAGCGTGTCAGGATATGGTTGATGTCCGGTCGAATGTGATCAAGGCTGATAACGAAAAACTGTGCCTTGGCGTTGAAGTAGCCCAGTTGCAATACCAAATGAACGCCCGCCGTGATGGTGCGAGCGGCGTCAATCGTTGCTCGCTCCTCGGGACTTAACTCGAAGTGGATATGTCGTTCACCTTCGGTGAAGTGCGGCAGGCTAAAAAGGCTGTCAATCTCCTCGGTGCTGAGAATGGTAAGGCGCCTTGAAACCTGTGTTTTGATGCTTTGCAATGCGGTCTAGCTCCTATGGATCGCGAATGTGAAATGGGGATCAGCGAGGCGCTGGAGCGTAATGCAGATATTGGTTTCCCAGCCTGCTATTTCGCACGTAATTTGAGAGGGACAGCGGCAAGATGTGGGTTGAAATATTGTGCTTTTAGCGTTCTATTACGATAATCCTTCTTATCACAGTATCGATGTTAATCTTACTAACTGGAACCCATGAAAAATCCACCGATCTCACTTTCGTCAGAATTGGGGGATGGTTCTGGCTTGGATGAATTCCCCGGTGAAGCCGAGCTCGCCGCCTTGCGTGGCTGGTACGCCGGCCTGTCATCGCGCAAATCCGTGGCCCATTACTTGGATACGCACAAGGTTTCTGGCCAGTCGTCACGGGGAATGATTGGAGACATCCGCCGTCAACTGATCCGCATTGCACGCAGGCGGCACCGGGCCGATCTAGTGGCCCTACTTGACCATCCTATCGGTGAGCGGGTCCAGCATGCGAAGGCCGTTGCCCATGCCATCGACGCACTGCGCACTGCGCCTGAACCCGCTCCCAAGATCACTGATGACGTGAGCCTGTGGCTTTCTGCGCGTTCTGCAAATGCCCTGTACGCCCAAGATATCAAGACGCTGGCACAGCTGACTGTGCGGGTACCCAGGCGGCGGCGCTGGTGGACCATGGTTCCAGGACTGGGCGCACAAGGGGCACGTCAAATTGAAGCCTTATTTGCAGCACATCCGCAACTGACCGAACGGGCGCGGGAACTGATGGTCAGTGAAACAGTACGAGAGGTTGTTCCTTGGGAGCGCCTAAAAGTACCTGAAGAACTCAACGGATCAAGGGGAACCTTCCGTGGACCGCCATCCAGTTGCACGCTGAGTGCTGACAATGACTACGAAGCCGTGCAGGCATGGCTGGCACTGCACGAGTCCAGTGCGACAAAACGGGCCTATCGCAAGGAGGCCGAACGCCTGATTCTGTGGGCAGTTGTTGAACGTGGACGTGCACTGTCGTCGCTCACA
>CAIUDG010000070.1 GCA_903897925.1 uncultured beta proteobacterium
CTAGCGCACCAGAAGCAGACCCCGGCGACCCGAGGCCGGAGAACGTACACCCACTTCGTCGGCCCCTGCCCAACCGCAGGCGCGCAACGCAACGAACGCCAACAAAGCAGGAAGAAAAGACCACAAGCAGGCGCACAACGCAACGAACGCCAACAAAGCAGGAGGGAAAGGACCACAAGCAGGCGCGCAACGCAGCGAACGCCAACAAAGCAGGAGGAAAAGGAAAAAAGCAGCCGCGCAACGCAACGAACACCAGCAAAGCAGGAAGAAAAGACCAAGAGCAGGCGCGCAATGCAACGAACACCAACAAAGCAGGCGACCACCCCCTACGGGCGCAACAACTTCTCAAACTCCTGTGGCGCCGCCGGCCGCGCAAACAAATACCCCTGACCATAATCGCACCCCGCAGCAAGCAGCAAATCACGCTGCGCCACCGTCTCCACCCCCTCCGCAACCACCTTCAACCCCAGCTTATGCGCCATCACAATAATGGCCTCCGAAATCGCCAACTCACTCGAACCCGGCGCCAAATTCCGCGTGAACGACTGATCGATCTTCAAATAATCTATATGGAATTTCTTCAAATACGCCAATGAAGAATAGCCCGTGCCGAAATCATCAATCGACACCTGAATACCGCCCTCCCGATACGCCTGCAAACGCACCACAAACGGCGAATCGGTATCCACCAGCACCCCCTCGGTAATCTCCACCGCAATGCAATGGCCCGGCAGATCAATCTGCCGCAAAAACCCGAGCCAGTCGTCCCGCGCAACATCACTGCTGAACTGCACCGGCGATTTATTCACGCTGATCTGGAAATCACTGCCGGTAAGCTGACTCCAATGCTTGGCCCAACGCGCCGAAGTTTTGAAAACCCAATTGCCAATCTCATGAATCAGCCCGGTTTCCTCCGCCACCGGAATAAACTCCGACGGACTGACCAAGCCGCGCTGCGGATGCTCCCAACGCACCAGCGCCTCGGCCTTTTGGATTTTCTGGGTGCGCAAATCGACGATAGGCTGGAAATGCACCCGCAACTGCTGGCCACTCACTGCATTGCGCAAATCATTGATAGTCTTGAGGCGCTTTTGTGCGGCCTCCTGCAGCGAGGGCGTGAAATAGCTAAAGCGGTTGCGGCCCTGGCGCTTGGCCACGTACATTGCCTGGTCGGCGTGCTTGAACAACTCATTGATATCGCACGAATCGTTCGGGTACAGAGTGATGCCAATGCTCGCAGAAATCACCGAAACGTCGTCGCCCATATGAATCGGCAAAGTCATCTGGTACAGGATATCCATGGCCACCCGTTCAATCGAGTCGAGCGTATCGATCTCGGTCAGCAACACCGTGAATTCGTCGCCACCCAGACGCGCCACGGTGTCGGTATGGCGCGCACAGCCCGAGATGCGGTGCGCTGCTTCGATCAACATGATGTCGCCCTGTACATGGCCCAGGGTGTCGTTGACTTCCTTGAAATGGTCCAGGTCAATCAGCAGCAGGGCCAGCTTGACGCCTGTGCGCGATACCTTCTTGATCTCTTGCTCCATGCGGTCGTGGAACATGCGCCGGTTGGGCAGCTGGGTCAGGGCGTCGAAGTTGGCCTGGCGCCAGATCAGTTCGCCAGCCTGCTTTTTTTCGGTAATGTCTTCCACCACAGCGGCGCGGAACAGCAACTGCTTATTGGCATCGCGAAAGGCCGTCACGTCGGAAGAACTGGGGAAGCGTGAGCCATCCTTGCGCACATGCACCGATTCAAAGCGATGGTGCCCCTCGCGGTGCACGATGTCTGATTCGCGGCGCACCTGTTCGCGGACTTCCGGGGCGTACAGGACCAGCGAATCGGTGCCCAGCAATTCGTCGATGGTATAGCCGTGCATGTCTGCATAGGCCTGGTTGACATGGCTGATGCGGTTGGTGCCGGGGTCGGCTACTACCATGCCCCAGGAGGCGTGGCGAAAAATGGTTTCGTAGAGTTCTACCGTGTTGCGGGAGCGTTCATGGTCGCTGATGTCGACACAGATGCCCGACATGCGCAGCGGCGTGCCATCGCTGGCCTTGCTGGTATCGCCATAGGCGTCAATGGCGCGCACTTCGCCATTGGGTCGCACGATGCGGTAGTGGTTGTGGTGCTGGGTCGCGTCGCGCGACGCCAGTTGTACGCGTTCGAGGGCGGCCTGGCGGTCGTCCGGGTGCAGGATCGCGGTCCACTGCGCCATGCTGGCGTTGCTGTGTTGGGGGTCCAGGCCGAACAGCTGAAGCAGTTCGGGTGACCAGTAGATTTCACCGGAAACGATGTCCCAGTCCCAAAACCCGGCATGCGCTGCCCGCAGTGCCAGCGTCAGCCGGTGGTTGGCATCTTTCAGGGCCAGCTCCGATTGTTTTTGCTGGGTAATGTCGTGCGCGGTAACAACCGCGCCGGTAATCTGTCCATCGGGTGTGCGAATCGGGCCGAAGCTATAACTTGCAATCCAGCTGGCGCCGCTGTCTTTGCGCCGCAAGCGGTATTCGATGCCGCTGGCCTGTTCGCCACGCAGCGCGCGCGCGCCGGGCCATTGGGCTGCTGCAATGGGGCTGCCGTTGGTATCAAAATATTCCAGAAAATCCGCTGTTTCGGAAAGCTGACGCTGGCATTCCTGTTTGCTCGTGAATTGGTGCAAGCGGGCATAGGCTTCGTTGAAATCCAGGCAGTGGCCCTGGCGGTCCGAAATAAACACCGCATCGGACATGCTCTGCAGCGCGGCTTCGATCTGGGCCTTGCTTTGGAGCAAGGCTTCGAGCATGCGTTTGCGCTCGGTGATGACCTCGAATACCGCAACAAAACAGTCCTGCTCCGGACTGAAGACCGAGATCTGGAACCAGGCATCCAGCGAACTGACGTAGGTTTCCAGTGCTTCGGCCTGGCCACTGCGCGCCACCCGGCCATATATTTCAAACAAGATCGGATCGGCCTGGCGGATGCCCGGAATCACTTCACTGACCTTGCGTCCGACCACGTCGCGCAAGCCGGTCTGGCGTTCAAAGGCCGGGTTCACCTTCAGGTAAATAAAGTCTTGCGGCACCTCGCCGTCAAACAGCATGCGGCAGTAGGCCATGCCGTTGAACATCGAGGCAAACACCGCCTCTGCCGTGCGACCGTAGTGGACCAGGCTTTGCTGCGGGTCGTCGAGTTCGGTGGCATCGCTGAGAAACCCCATCAGGTGCGCCTGACCGTCGATCTGAATGACGGTAGCGCAGGCCAGTGCACGTCCCAGGCGCCCGGATTTGCAGCGGTATTCGTGGGCGAAATTGCGCGAATGCCCTACGGCCTGCAAAATCGCCAGCATGGACTCGCGCTCTTGTGTGTTATTCCAGAGACCGAGCTCGATGCTGGTGTGGCCAATAACTTCGGCGCGGCTGTATTCGTGCAGCGCCAGAAAGGCGTCGTTGGCCTGGACGAACACGCCGTCGCTGAGGCGGGACACGGCGATCGCCACCGGGCTGACGTCTAGTATGCGCTGGATGCTGGGCAACAAAGGGTCGCCCAAACTGGAGTTCATGCAGGTATTCCCCTGACAGATTGCGCTGCGGCCTGGGTCTGTCATATGTATTTACTCCCTGCTAGGGCGCGATCTTAGAGCTATTTTTGGGGCTAACAGGCGTTCTGCGGGCACAACCCGCGGCTAGCAAGGCTTTTCGTCACGCCTATGACAAGCTGCGCCGGGTAGACTATTTTTCGGATTCGTACCAAACTGATAGCAAGTTAGTGTCGGCTGACGATTCTGCGGGGGATTCTTGACTTACATTATTCGCTGGATATTGGACTTTTATCACTTGCAGGTGAATAACAGCTTCGGTGCCGGATCGAAAAATATGCAAGCGTTGTTGGGTTTTATATGAAGATAGCTGAGCCAACCGAGGACGAGCCTGCCCGACTGGCGGCGCTGTGGGATCTGCAGATCCTGGACACCGCAGCCGAGGCGGCGTTTGATTCCCTGGTGAAGCTGGCTTCCAGCGTGTGCGGTATGCCGATCGCGCTGATTTCCCTGGTCGACCGCGAGCGCCAATGGTTCAAGGCGAATATCGGCCTGGAAGGGGCGACCGAAACACCGCGCGATCTGGCCTTTTGCGCCCATGCTATTCAGGGCGACAGCCTTTTTGAAATCTGCGACTCGCTGCAGGACAGCCGGTTTTTCGACAACCCCCTGGTCACGGGTGGGCCGCACGTGGGCTATTACGCCGGCGTGCCCTTGCGCCTGTCCAATGGCTATAACGTTGGCACGCTGTGCGTGATAGACCACAAACCGAACCGGCTGCAACCGGCCGGCCGCGCGGCGTTGCAGGAACTGGCCAAGGTCGCAGCGCGCATGCTGGAATTCCGCAAAGCCGAATGCGATCTGCAGAAAGAGCGTGCGCTGCTGGCCGACGAGCGCCGCAACCTGATGTATATCGTGCAGGGCACCGGTGCCGGCACCTGGGAGCACAACCTGCTGACCGGCGCGGACCGCATCAACTCCGTCTATTCCGAGATGCTCGGCTACAGCGTGGAGGAGATGGAGCAAAAAATCAGCGGCGATTTTTTCAACATCGTGCACCCGGAGGACCGGCGTGCCGTAGAGCAGGCCTGGCAGGCCCATCTGCGTGGCGCGACCAAAGAGTACGAGGCGGAATTCCGGGTCCAGCACAGCAGCGGTGAGTGGGTCTGGGTGTTGTCGCGCGGGCGCATCGGCGCGCTGGATGGCGCTGGCAATCCGCTGACTATTTCCGGCATCCATCTGGATATTTCCACGCGCCACGACGCCATTGAGATGGCGCACCGTGCGGTGCACGACATGGAAAATACGCTCAATGCGATTCCGTCACGGGTGGTCTATTGGGACAAGAATCTGAATTACCGGTTCTCCAATACGGCGTTCAAATTGCGCTTCGAGTGCCAGGGCGAGCGGTTGGATGGCAAGCACATGCGCGAGATTCTGGGCGAGCCCCTGTACCAGGACAATCTGAAGGTGCTGCGCCAGGTCGACCAGGGCGAAGAGATCGAGCTGGAACGCAGCAACCAGTTGCCGGATGGCAGCTGGGAGCACTATTTCATCCGCTATAAGCCGGACCTTGTGAAGGGCCGGGTGCAGGGCTATTACATCTTCGTGTTCGACATCACCGAAATGAAGAAGGTGCAAGAGCAGCTGGAGCGCGTCAATACCGAATTGCAAGAGCGCACCCAGCAGGCCGAAGCTGCGAGTATTTCGAAGAGTGCCTTTTTGGCCAGCATGAGCCATGAAATACGCACTCCCATGCACGCCATTTTGGGCATGCATGCACTGATTCAGAAGACCTCTCTGACACCCAAGCAGCTCGATTATTTGCGCAAGAGCGAACGCGCCGCCAAGTCGCTGCTGGGACTGCTGAATGACCTGCTCGATTTTTCCAAGGTCGAAGCCGGCAAGATGGCGCTTGATCCGGTGCCGTTCCGCACCGACGACCTGCTCGACGAACTGTCGGTGATCTTCTCGTCCTATGTCGGCAACAAACCGGTGGAAGTGTTGTTGGACGTGGGTGCCGGCCTGCCCGAGGTGATGCTGGGCGATGCCCTGCGCCTCAAACAGGTGCTGATCAATCTGGGTGGCAACGCCATCAAGTTCACCGAAAGTGGCACCGTGGTGATTCGGGTGCACTGGCGGCGCGAGGCTGACGGAAGGTCGATGCTGGCCTTTGCGGTGAAAGATTCCGGCATTGGCATTGCGCCGGAAAACCAGCAACATATTTTTGACGGCTTTTCGCAAGCCGAGGCCTCGACCTCGCGCCGCTTTGGCGGCACCGGCCTGGGTTTGGCGATCAGCAAAAGCCTGGTTGAAATGATGGGTGGCCAGATCACGCTGGAGAGTGCGCTCGGGCAGGGCAGTACCTTCCGCTTTGAAGTCGCCATGCCGGTGGTCGAGCAGGTGCCTGCGCACTTGCAGAAAAATGGTCGCAAAGATCCGCGTGTGATGCGCGTGCTGGTGATTGACGACACCCGTCTATCGGGCGAGTTGTTGCGCATTGCCGGCCGCTCGCTGGGCTGGACGGTGGACGTGGCGGCCTCCGGTATGGAGGGCATTCAGCGCATGCTGGACGCGCTGCAACCGGAGCAGACCGCCTATGAGCTGATTTTGCTGGACTGGCAGATGCCGGACATGGACGGCTGGGAAACCGCGCGCCAGATCCGCGCCTGTACAGCGGGCACCGAATACCAGCCCAAACTGGTCATGGTCTCGGCCAATGGGCGCGAAATGGTGTCGCACCGTACCGACGCCGAGCAGGCCATGCTGGACGCCTTCCTGACCAAGCCGGTGACGCCGGCCATGCTTTCCAGCGCCTACCAAGCCACCTTGGCGGTCGATTCCGAGCGCGACGCAACCGCCCTGGTGTCCAGCAGCCAGCGCCGCCTCAGTGGGCTGAATATATTGGTGGTGGAAGACAACCTGATCAACCAGCAAGTGGCCGAAGAACTGCTGCACGCCGAGGGCGCCAAGGTGTCGCTGGCGGCCAATGGCGAGCTTGGAGTGCAGGCCATTACGAGCGCGCAACCGCCTTATGACGTGGTGTTGATGGACATTCAGATGCCGGTGATGGACGGTCATTCTGCAACCCGCAAACTGCGCGCCATGGGTGGGTATGAGCGGCTTCCGATCATTGGCCTGACTGCCAATGCGCTGCGTTCGGACTACGAAGACAGCATTGCCGCCGGCATGAACGAGCACATCGGCAAGCCCTTTGATATTGAAAACCTGGTGGCCGCGGTGCTGCGCCTGACTGGCAAGCACATGCCGCCCGCCCGCGCGCAGGCTGGTGGCGTGGTGGCGCCTGACGCCGCGGAAAGTCCGGGTTTTGTCACCGAAGACATTGACCTGCAGGTGGCGCTCAAACGCATGTCCGGTATGCAGTCCATGTATTTGCGTGCGGCGCGCGACTTCCATATCGCGCTGAATGCACTGGCGCCGGACTTGCACGCGGCACTGGCCAGCGACGCGCTGGCGCCCGCCAGCGCCTTGCTGCATACCTTTAAGGGCACCGCCGCCACCCTCGGCTTGACGCGCCTGTCACAGGAGTGTGGGCGCCTGGAGGCCTTGTGCAAGAAGGGCCAGTCGGCGGCCACTCTGGCGGCGCAGGCGACGGCGCTGGAAGTGCTGGTGCGCAAGGCACAACAGGCGCTGGAAGATGCCGCCGTGTTTCTCGGGCAACCGATCCGTGACGCCGAGGCAGCGCTCAGTCCAGCAGCGCCGCCGGCGCCGGGTCAGCTGCCCGAGGCACTGCGGTCGCAACTGCTGGAACTGCTCACACTGCTGCGCCAGAACGACCTTACGGCGCTGGAGAAGTTTGCCGAAATGCGCGTTACGCTGACAGACTATGACGCCGCAATGGCTAGCCAGCTGGAGCATAAGCTGCAGGGCCTGGAGCTGGAAGCGGCGTGCGCGATTTGCGAGACCTGTGTGCAATAGCCAGCGGCGCCGCTTCGCTCGCAGGCTGCTCCAGGCCGGCGAGTTTGAACCGGCCCAGGGCGGAGCGCAAGTGCTGCACCTCATCGGCCAGGTTCTTGGTACCGACAGCGGATTGCTGCACCATGGTGGCGTTGCGCTGGGTGGCCTGGTCGATGCCGTCCATGGACTGGCTGATCAGGTGAATTCCTTCAAACTGCTCGGTGGCGGCAGCGCGGATGTTGTCAATGATGCGGGCGACTTGGCCGACGCTGAGCACAATCTCTTGCATCGTCTGGCCGGCCTTCTCCACGTGCAGGGTGCCGTCTTCAATCTGGCGCACCGAGGACGCAATGATGGTCTTGATTTCACTGGCGGCCTGCGCCGAGCGCGCGGCCAGGCTGCGCACTTCGGTGGCCACCACGGCAAAGCCGCGGCCCTGGGGGCCGGCGCGGGCCGCTTCCACGGCGGCATTCAAGGCCAGGATATTGGTCTGAAAGGCAATCGTGTCAATCAGGCCAATGATTTGTGAAATCTGTTTCGATGAGGCGGCAATGCCGTGCATGGTGCTGACGACTCCGGCGACCACCTCGCCGCCGACGTTGGCAACCTGCATGGCGCTGCGCGACGAAGCCACCGCCTGACCGGCCGAGTCGGCCGTCATTTTCACCGCCATCGACAACTGGTCAATCGAGGCAGAAGTTTTTTGCAGCGAGATGGCCGCCTGGTCAGTGCGTACCGACAGGTCTTCGTTGGCAATGGCGATTTCCGTGGTGTTGTCATTGACGCTGTTCATAGCGATCTGCACGCCCGACACCAGGTGGTTCAACTGGTCGTGCATCTTGGACAGGTCGTTCATCACTTGCGCCAGCTCATCGTTGCCGTTGCGCTGCAGGCCCTGGGTCAGGTCACCGCGGCCCCAGGCCGAGGTGATGGTTTGCAACTGCTGAATCGGATTCAGAATGGAACGCACGATGACTTGCACCAGCACCAGTGCAATTGCCGAAACCAGCAGGGTGGCGCCAATGACCAGCCAGGGTGCCGCATCCCCGGTGTGGGCCAGTTCGGTACGGCGCTGCTGCGCGCGTTGGGTGATGGCGTGTGACAGCTCGGTCAGGGCTTGTTCGGTAGCGTGCAAATCATTCATCAGCGGCGCCATCGCGGCAGCGGCGGCCCAGGGGTCGTGCAAATCGCCCTGGCTGATTCGTTTGGCCAGGTTTTGGAAGCCTTTTTCGTATTTGTCCACGCCCTCGGTGACGGTCTGCACCAGCGGCAATTCGCTGGCCGGAGAGTGCCGCTTGACGCTGCTCACACGCTCGTGGATTTTGCTGATTTCCGTGTTCCACAGCGCCGTCTGGCGTTCTGTGCTTTGCTCGTCGCCCATGGTAAGAAACAGGTCTTTTTCGTGGCGCCGCGCATCGCTGATGGCCAGCCGCACGCCGTCGATGGCCTGTACCGACTCGAATTCGCCGTCGATGAAGCCGGTTGCCTGACTGGCTTCATTCAGGATGGTGTAGGTCGAAAAAATGCCAAGCAGGCACAGCGACGCCACTGAAAACAGCAGCAATCCATTCAATCGGGTGCGGATGCGAATTTTGCCCAACGCGTTCATATTTTTTTCCTTTGCCGGCTGGGTTCGCGCGGCCTGGGAAGATGCCCGGCGTTGTGTCCCCAGACAGCGAAGCGTAGCAACGGTTTGTGTCAGTTATTTGTCAGAAATATGGCGCCCGACCTGCCATCAGAACGGCGCTGGTCCGGCGAAGAATGTTTGAAATTGGCATTCTGCGCAATCAACCCAGAGCCAGAACCCTAGACTCCCGCCTCTCACGAAGTGCAGCGGCACGGCGTGGTTTTCACCCCGCCCCTGCCGAGGGCGCGCCATGGCTGCGACAGCGCAAGCACTTGCAATAGCGCTGCAGCACCAGGCCGCAGATGCCATCCGCACGGGGCTACGAACGCACAACAGTTGGTGGTAACGCTATGAAAATATTTGAGTATGTGGTGGACATGCAGAGCAATGGCCCCGAGTTGCAGGCCGGCGCACCGGACTGGGACGTGCCGGTGTCCGACAGCGGTCTGCACTGTTTGCTGATGATGTGCAGCCTGCACGGCGTGGCGGCCGACGTGGCGCAACTGCAGCACCAGTTTGGCCGCGCGCCGTTTGATGTGCAGACCCTGTTGCTGGCGGCGCGCCGCCTGGGCCTGAGCGCCAAGTCGCTCAGGCAAGACCCGGCGCGGCTGGCGCGCGCGCCCTTGCCGGCCGTAGCCATGGACGCCAACGGCCAGTTTTTCATCGTCGCCAAGTTCGACGCCATGGCTGCCGAACCGCGCCTGCTGATCCAGCGCCCGGGCGAGGCGCCCACGGTGCTGGCGCTGGAACGCTTTCTTGCCAACTGGTCTGGCAGCCTGATCTTTTTCACCAGCAAGGCCAGCTTTGCGGGTGACATGGCCAAATTCGATTTCACCTGGTTTATTCCGGCGGTCATCAAGTACCGCAAAACCCTGGGCGAAATTCTGCTGATTTCGCTGGTATTGCAATTGATCGGTCTGGTGACGCCGTTGTTCTTTCAGGTGGTGATGGACAAGGTGCTGGTCAACCATGCCATGAAAACGCTGAATGTGATTGCGCTGGGCCTGATTGCCGCCACCATCTTTGAAGCGCTGCTGACCGGCATCCGCACTGCGGTGTTCGCCAACATCAGCAGCAAGATGGATGTCGAGCTGGGTTCGCGCCTGTTCGGTCACCTGATGCGTTTGCCGATCAGCTATTTTGAGGCGCGCCGCGTGGGCGACTCGGTAGCGCGTGTGCGCGAGCTGGAAAACATCCGCGCCTTCCTGACCAGCAACGCCATGACGGTGGTGCTGGACCTGATGTTTTCGTTCGTGTTTCTGGGCGTCATGTTCTGGTACAGCGTCACCCTGACCTATATCGTGCTGGCCTCGATTCCGGTCTATTTCCTGTTGTCCCTGGTGTTTACGCCGATGCTGCGCGCCAAGCTCAACGACAAGTTCAACCGCGGTGCCGAAAACCAGTCGTTCCTGGTAGAGACCCTGAGCGGCATGGACACCGTCAAGGCCATGGCGGTGGAGCCGTGCTGGCAGAAGACCTGGGACAAGCAGCTCGCCGCCTATGTCTCTGCCGGTCTGACCACCACCAATATTTCGCTGGTCGCCAGCGGTGGTGTGAATCTGGTCGGCAAGCTGGTCACCGCGGCCATCATGTGGCTCGGGGCGATGCAGGTGATAGACAACGAAATGACGGTCGGCGCGCTGGTGGCCTTCAACATGCTGGCGGGTCAGGTGTCATCGCCGATTTTGCGCTTGGCCCAGCTGTGGAACGATTTTCAGCAGGTTGGCATCTCCATGCAACGCCTGGGTGACGTGTTGAATGCACGCACCGAGGTGCTGGGGCAAAAATCGCGCATACCCCGGGTGCTGGGGTCGATCGAATTTGACCAGGTGTCGTTTCGCTACCAGAGCGACATGCCGGACGTGATCCGCGCCTTGCAGCTGCGCATCGCGCCGGGTGAAGTGATTGGCATCGTTGGGCGTTCCGGTTCGGGCAAAAGCACGCTCACCAAGCTGGTGCAGCGCTTTTACGTGCCGGACCGGGGTCGGGTGCTGATCGACGGCCAGGACATTTCCATTATTGACACCGCCTCGTTGCGCCAGCAGATTGGCGTGGTGCTGCAGGAGAACACCCTGTTTTCGCGCTCGGTGCGCGACAACATTGCGCTGGCCGATCCGGCGCTGTCGATGGAAAAAATCATTGCCGCAGCGCAGCTCGCCGGTGCCCACGAGTTCATCTGCGAGTTGCCCCAGGGCTATGACACCCTGGTCGGCGAGAACGGCTCCGGCCTGTCGGGCGGGCAGCGCCAGCGCATTGCCATCGCCCGTGCCTTGATCACCGATCCGCGCATTCTGATTCTGGACGAGGCGACCAGCTCGCTCGACTATGAATCAGAAAAAATCATCCAGGACAACATGCGCAACATCTGTGCCGGTCGCACCGTGCTGATCATCGCGCACCGCCTCAGCGCGGTGCGCGATGCACACCGCATTGTGGTGATGGAGCGGGGCCAGATGGTGCAGCTTGGCAGCCATGCCGAACTGATGCAGGACGCACACGGCATGTACCACCACCTGGTTCAGTTGCAAGGCGAGGGTCTGGGTCCGCGCGCGGGGGCTGCAGCATGAGTGCCTTCTACCGCCTGCAGGCCGCGCGCGAGTTGCTGCACCACTATGGCCAGGTGTTTGGCTATTTCTGGCGCCAGCGCCATGAGGGCTTGCGCTCCGATTTTTTCAACAAGCAGGAGGCCGAATTTTTGCCGGCTGCGCTGTCGCTGCAGGAGGCGCCGGGCTCGGCCTCGCTGCGCTGGACGGCCCGGCTGCTGATGGCCATGGTCGGCTTTACCTTGCTCTGGGCGGTGTGGGGCCGGATCGACATCGTTGTTAACGCCGCCGGCAAGGTGATTCCCACGGCGCGCACCAAGACCATTGGTTCGATTGATATTGCCAGCGTGCGCGCCTTGCACGTCACTGAGGGGCAGCGGGTGCGTGCCGGCGACCTGCTGATCGAACTGGATTCCAGCGGCAGCGACGCCGAGCAGGAGAAAGCCCAGGACAGCCTGGTGCAGGCACAGCTGCAGGTGGCGCGCTCGCGCGCCATGCTGGCGGCGGTGCAGCAGGGCCAGCCAGCGCGGCTGGAGCCGCTGCCCGGTCTGGCGCCCGAGCGCGTGCGCGAGGCCGCGTTGCAGCTGGCGGACCAGTTTCGCGACTACCAGGCCAAGCTCCGGCGCATTGACGGCGACATCAGCCGCTATGCCAATGCCTTGCCGCTGCTGCAGCAGCGCGCCGGGGACTATGCCGAACTGCTGGAACAGCAGGCGGTGTCGCGCCACGCCTGGCTGGAGCGCGAGCAGGCGCGCATGGAACTGGAAGGCCAGCTGGCCGACGCCCGCAACCAGCGCGCGGCGTTCATGGCGCAAACCCAGAAAGACGCGCATGAAGCCCTGACCGAGGCCAGCAAGGTGGTCGCCGCCAGCACCCAGGACAGCTTGCGCGCCGGGCAGCGCAGCAAGTTGCTGAAGCTGCGTTCGCCGATTGACGGCACCGTGCAGCAGCTGGTGGTGCATACCGTTGGCGGGGTGGTGCCGGCGGCGCAGCCCCTGATGCAAATTGTTCCTTTCGACGACCAGCCCGAGGTTGAGGCCTTTCTGGAGAACAAGGACGTGGGTTTTGTCCACGTAGGCCAGCTGGCGCAGGTCAAGGTGGATGCGTTTGACTACACCCGTTTTGGCACCGTGCCGGCGCATGTCACGCATGTGTCGCAAGACGCGATTCAGGATGAAAGCAAGGGGCTGCTGTATGCCGCGCGCATTACCCTGGACAGCCACAGCATTGAGGTCAATGGCAAATCCATGCCTTTGTCGGCCGGCATGTCGGTCAATGTGGGCATCAAGACCGGCACCCGGCGCGTGATCGAGTATGTGTTGTCACCCCTGGTGCAACACCAGCAGGAGGCCTTGCGTGAACGTTAAGCTTGTATTGCCGCGCCTGCGTGGCCTGGCTTGCCTGTGTGTCTGGGCGTGTGCCGGCGCGGCGGGCAGCAGTCTGGCGGCGCCGCCAGACTGGATGGAATGGCTCGGCACGCCCTGGCACGATCCGCTGCTGACGCGGCCACCGCAACTCGACACCGGACTGTTGCTGCCGGGCGGCAGCGCGCCGCCGCTGTGTGCCGGCACGCTACCCGAACTGGCGCAGGCACTGGATCTGCAAGACGCGGTGGACATCGCCCTGTGCCAGCACCCGCAGCTGCGCTCGGCCACTGCCAGCATTGAGAAAAGTGCCGCCCAGGTGGGGGAAGCCCGTGCTGCCTATTTGCCGAGTGCGCAACTCGGCCGCAGCGAAACCACCGAACGCACGCACAACCCGCACATGCCAAGCGGCATGCGTGATACCGAGCGGATGCGCGATTCCGATTTCTTCACCCTGACCTGGCGCCTGCTCGATTTCGGCACCCGCGATGCACAGCGGCGTGCCGCCAATGCCCTGCTGGAGAGTGCCCTGGCGAGCCGTGATGCAGTGGTGCAGCACGCCCTGGCAAAAGTGGTTGCAACCTATTTTGAGGCGCAGACTGCAGCGGCGGTGCTGCAGTCCCGGCAGGAGCACGAAGCGCTGGCGCAGCGCTCGCTGCTGACCAGCCGACTACGCGAGGCCCGGGGCGCGGCGGCACGCTCGGACACGGTGCAGGCCGAAATGGCGCTGGCGCGCGCCGAGCTGGACCGGCACCGGGCCCAGCGGACCCAGCAGCGAGCCCTGGCCGCGCTGGCGCTGGCCATGGGCGTGCCCGATGCCGTGCTGCCGGCGCAGGGCCTGCGCCTGGAACCGGCGCTGCCGCCGGTGCAAGCGCAGTGGCAGCGGGATTTGCAGCGCTGGCTGGCGCTGGCGCAGAACCAGCATCCCTCGCTGCTGGCGGCACGCGCCCAGCTGCGCCAGGTGCGCGAACAATGGCAGGCCAGCCGTGCCGACGGTTTCCCGACGCTGGATTTTTCCTATGGTCTGTACCAGAACGGGCGTCCCAACCAGAGTGTGTTTGCGGCGCCCGCCGAGCAGACGGTGAGCAGCGTGACACTGAAAATCCCCCTGTTTGAGGGGTTTTCCCGTACCTACAAGGTGCGCGGCGCTGCGGCGCAAGTGGCCTTGAAGGAGGCCGAGCTGCAGGAAACCGAAAACCGGGTGCTGGCCGAGGTGCGTGAGGCCCATGCCGATGCCGAGTCGGCGGTGTTGACCTTGGCGGCGTCGCAAACGCTGCAGGACAGCGCACAAGATGCGGTGCAGCTGGTGCAGCAACAGTACGACCGGGGCGTGCTCGACATTCTGGCGCTGCTGGGCGTGCAGCGTTCACTGTCGGAGGCACAGCAGGAGCGCATCCGGGCCCTGTCCGACTGGCATTCGGCCCGCCTGCGCCTGCTGGCGCAAGTGGGCGGCCTGGGGCGCGGGCTCACGCCGGAGTCGGTGCTTCTGCTGCCTGAACCTTAAGCCGGGTGTCGGCAACGAAGCGCTCCGCCAGCGCCTCGGCCTCGCGCTGGCTGGCACCGGTGCACATCACATACGCCAACCGGTCGGCGTTCTCGAACGGCGGGTGTACCCGGTCGCCGGGCTTGGCAAATACTTCAACGCAGCGGATGCCCGGTTCGGTCCAGCTGGGCAGCGTCAGCGCCTCCAGCACGCCGACATCGGTTGCCGTGACCCAGCGCGTCACGGCAACGCAGCGTGGTCCGGTGGCGGGGGCGCTGCTGCTCCTGCGGCCCAGATGGAGGTCGATCACATCCTGGTGTACCGAATGGCCCAGCGCCAGGCTGATAAGGCGCGGAATCTTGGCGCCGACCAGGCGTGCATTGATTTCTACCAGGCGCGGTCCCTCGGCCGTGAGGATAAGTTCCACGTGCGCGGCGCCACAATCAAAACCAACCGCGTCAAGGGCCTGGAAAACGTAGTCTTGCACCGCTTCGTAACCGTGGTTGCCGGGCGTGAAACAGCCGCCCTCGATGGCAAACGAGGGCGGTGCAAACATCCGTTTCTGGTTCACGCCGAGCAGCTGGTGCTGGCCGTCGCGGGTCAGCGTGTCGCAGCCGATGAACTGGCCTTCCATATAGCGTTCTACCAGCAGCTGGTCGCTGGCGTGCACGCCCAGGCCGTACTCGGCGTGGCTGGGCAGCATGCATTCGAGTGGGCTGATCCAGGGCTCAAGGTCTTCTTCGTGGCGCAGCACCACAATGTTTTGTGAACCGTAGCCATCGGCCGGTTTGATCAGCACCGGTAAACCCAGTTCGGCGACCGCCTGTTTGAGTTCTTCGGTGGAGCCGGCGCTGCGGAATTCCGGCTGTGCCAGGCCGGCCTGTTGCAGGCGCTGGCGTACCGCATGCTTGTCGCGCAACAGGGCGGCGCTGGCCGGGTTGAGAAAGCGCAGGCCGAGCCGCTGGGCCAGGTGGGCGGCTTCCTTCAGGCGAATGTCGATCAGGCACAGCAGTGCTTCGATGGGTTGGCGCTGGTGCAGCGCGCGCAGCTGTTGTTCGGCCTGCGCCAGATCGAAGTCCGGCACTTCAATGCATGCAACGGCGTTCTGCAAGCAGGCCTGCACCGCCGGCTGGCGTTGGTACAGCGCCAGATCGGAACTGAGAAAGCTGAAGCGGTGGCCGGCCTGTTGCGCGGCCTGCAGCAGATCGGTGTCGTTGCCGCCGGGCAGGTCGATGATGAGCAGATGGGCCATCAGAGGCTTTCGGCCAGGCGAAAGCCCATGGCGTAGGCGGCGGAGCGCGGGTTGTGGCCGTGGCGGCGCTGGTTGCGCGCCAGATCGCGAAAGCGCGCAAAGCTGCCTCCGCGTGCGACCCGGTAATTGCCGTGGATCTCGACCAGGTGGTCGGCGACCCAGGAGCCGCCCGGGTAGGCGGCATAGTTGTCGGCGACATATTCTTCCACGTTGCCGCCCATGTCGCTCAGGCCGAATGCCGATTCACCACCGACAAAGGCGCCCACGCTAGAACTGCTCAGCAAGCCGCTCTCGGCGGTGTTGCACAGCGCCGGATCAAACTGCCGGCCCCAGGGGAAGACGCTGTGCTGCGGGCCGCTGGCGGCCCATTCCCACTCGGCTTCGCTGGGCAGGCGGAAGCCGCGCCCGGTGCGTTGCGCCAGCCACTGCGCATAGGCATCGGCGGCAGCGGCGCTGACGGTGTAGACCGGGTGGTTGGCGCGTTCCAGCGGAAATTGGCGAAAGCTCCAGCTGCTGGGGATTTCGCTGTAGCCGGTGGCGCACAGAAAGTCCCGGTATTCGCTGTTGGTGACCGGGAAGCGGGCCATGCGAAAGCTTTGTAGCTGCACGCTGTGGCGTGGCGTTTCCTTGTCGATCCAGATCCGGTTCAGGCCCAGGCCGCTGAATTCCTGCAGCACCTGGTCGACGGCGCTGCTCGGCAGGCCGATGTCGATCGTGCCGCCGGGAATATCGCGCATCTCCGGCTGGGTGGTGCGGATGCGGGGGTCACCGGCCAGCGCCAGCAGGTTGCCGCAGGCGAGCCGGTCGGCCAGCGGCGCGTCGCTGGCACTGAGCTGGATCAGCAATTCTTCCACGCTGGCGCAGCGCCAGCGTGCGTGTGCCGACGCCAGTGCCTGGCGCAGCGGCAATTCCAGGTAGTGGGCGGGCAGGCCCAGGCGTTCCTGGTCGGTGCCGGTGCCGCACAGCACTTCGGCAAAGTGCGGCCAGTGCCAGCCCGCTGCTGCGGGCGCGCTGGTGCTGGTGCTGGTGCTGGTGCTGTCGGGGCTGGGGCTGGCGGTGGGTGCGGTCAAAAGCGTGTTCATGCGGTCTCCGTGGTGCGCTGGCGTTGTTGCTGAAAATGCCGGGCCTGGCCGAGCAGGCGCTGCGTTGCAGCGTCCAGCCGGGTCTCGTAATAGGGGTCGAACTGAAAGCCGAGCAGATCGTCCCAGGCCTGGTCGGCGTAGGGAATGGAGACACTGTCGCCAATCACCAGGGCGCCCACATAGCCAAACAGCGCGCGTGCATGCGGCATTGCCACGGCGCCACCGCTCCAGCCGGTGGAGGCGCTGCACAGCAGCAGGGGCCGGTCACAAAACGGGCTCGCCGAGTGGCCATCGATGTAGCCCAGGCGCGATACCCAGTCGACCAGGTTTTTCAAGTAGGCCGGCGGCTGGCCGTTGTATTCCGGACTGGCCACCAGCACCCCGTCGCATGCCGCGATGCGGGCGTGCAGGGTGCGGACCTGTTGCACCAGCGCCGGCTCGTGTTCAAGGTCCTGGTCGAACAGTGGCAGGGCAACTTGCTGTGGCAGTAGCAGGTCGGGCACGCAGTGCGCTTGCAGGCCGGTTTGCAGGTGCTGCAGCAGGCGCGTGTTGAGGGAATCGCGGCGCAGGCTGGCGCTGAGCAGGAGCAGTCGGGTCATGCGGCCACCGGATAAATGTGGCCGTCGTACGAGGAGGCCAGAAATTGTAGTTGCTGAGCGTCCCAGGTAATGGCGGAAATGCCGGCGTGGCTGAGCCGCTGCATTGGCGCCCACTGCCGGGTGCGCAGGTCAAAGCGGGCCACGGTGCCGCCATAGCTGCCGGTCAGCACGGAGTCGCCACGGGCATTCACGCCAATGCATTTGACCGAATGGCGGTGTGGTGTGCGGTAGCTGGTTTGCTGGCCTTGGTGCCACAGGCGCAGCTGCAGGTCGCGCCCGATGCTGGCAAAGCCGCCGTCTTGCACGCTGCAGCAGCCGTTGGCAATGCGTTCATGGGCCCGGTTGACGCGCTGGTGCAAAGACCAGTCGGCGATGTTGTGCCAGGCGACATCGGTGTTGGCGCAGACCGAAAACAGCTGTTCGGCAGTGACGCTGATGCCTTTCACCGCGTTTTCGTACAGCGCCATGGTGTGCACCAGGCGCAGGGCGCCACTGGCCTGCACTTCGAAAATCAGGATTTCGCCGGTGTAGCTGCCCACTGCCAGGTGGGCTTGGCCGTGGCGTTGCAGCGGCGCTGCGCAGTTCAGCGGCGCGTGGTGCTGGTACAGCACGCGGGCGCTGTGGGCGTCAAAAATCTGGCCGAGTTGGCCGCCGCAATACAGGTGCGGGCCGCTGGCGGCCAGGAAGTTGCACAGGCTGCCGATTTCCTGGTACGGCTGGCCGTTGCGCCGCACGCTGCCGGCGTCGCCGACGCTGTAGACGGCATCGCCGTGCGCCAGCACGGTATTGAGGGCGCTGCCGGCGGCCACGCCGTCGAGCGCCCACTGTTGCTGCGCCGGGTCGAACACTGCGTAGGTGCTGCCAAAGGTGCCGCAGGCTATGCGGCCGTCGTCCAGGATGGTGGCGGCGCGCGCCCAGATGCAGGCCGGCAGCTCGGTGCGGCAGATTTCTTGCAGCTGGCTTTGGCCGGCGTCCTGGCTGAGCTGCCAGATCGCCAGGCTGCGGTCGTAACTCAGTGACACCAGGATGCCGCGTTTTTCGTTGAGGGCAATCTTTTTCACGCCGGCCTGGTGCGCCTGTACGAAGCGCAGGCCATGGTCTTCGATCAGCGCGATGCGGCCTTTGTCGTCGCCGGCAAAAATGCTGCCGGTGCGCGCCATTTCAACGCTGTCGCTGCGCACCCCGAGGTCGGTGCAGTCGGTTTGCAGGCCGCTGTCGGCGTCCCAGCGCCGGATGGTGCCATCGACGCTGGAGGTGACCACCTGCTGGCCGTCGTGCGACCAGGCCAGCGACAGCACATTGCCGGTGTGGCCACGCATGGTGTGCAGGCATGCACCGGAACGCAAAAAGATGCGCACGCAGCGGTCCAGCGCACAGGTGGCGATCAGGCGGTCGTCGGGTGAGAAGGCGGCCATGTCGACGTCGTCGGCGTGGCCTGAGAGCACGGCCTGCAGCTGCAGCTCAGGCAGCGACCAGACGCGTGCCGAATAGTCGCTGCTGGCGCTGACCAGGAACTGGCCGTCGCTGCTGAAGGCGCATTGGTTGACCAGGTGGTCGTGGTGCGCCATTTGCAGGGCTTGGCCGCTGGCCTGGTCCCACAGGATCAGGCGGTTGTCGTAGCCGGCGGTGGCGATCCACGGTGCGCTGGCGGCGATGCCGGCAATGGGACCCAGGTGTTGTATGGACATGGAGGTATCGGTGCAGAGTCTTGGTGAAACTTGGTGGGAGCAATGATGCGGGGGATGGATGGTGTAGATCGGGTGAATTGCCGCCGAAAATGCCGCTATATCTGTTTTTGGCAAAACTTTACAAAGCAATAAAGCCGTTTATGAAGTTTTCCTGACTAAAGATGCGCAGAATTCCGCCGAAACTGACAGTACGGGAGCTTGTCTTCGGCCAATTCTGGTCGAAAGCGACCCTACGAGGAGTTCATATGGGAATGCGAATTGGTGGCGGCGCCGCGCCGGCACCTGCTGCCAGCCAGAGCAGTGTGGCGAAATGGCAGCAGGCGCAGCTGATGAAAACACCGGCGCCATCGACCCCGGCACCGCAGCCGGGCAAGCCGACCGAGAGCCTGGGCAACAACGTCAATACCTTCGCCTGAAGGTGGGCGTGGGCGCCGCAGCGGGCAGGCCAGGTCGGTCTGGCATTTATTCAGACCGGCCCGGTCGCTGCGGTGTCAGTGCATCAGGTCTTCCAGGCCGTGCGTAAGGCTGCGCAGATCCGGCATCAGCGGCAGTGCCAGGCGACCTGGCTGGCCCTGTGGCTGCGCGATCCAGTCGCTGCCCAGACCGACCGATTCGGCCACGGCACCCGGAAAGCTGGCGGGCCAATCGGGCGGCAATTCGGGGAATTGCTCCTGCCGGGCGCGCCAGGCGCCCAGGTGCACCAGCGCGGCGGCTGGAATCAAGGGCTGGCTTGCCAGCGGATCAGGAATCGCTGCCAGCGCGTCAATAATGGCCTGCGGGAAGCGCCAGGTGCTGGCCAGGGCGGCGGAAACCTCACAGAAATGGAAGCCCAGGGTGTCGTGTTCCAGGCGGCAGCGCGCCGGGTCGAGCACATTGACCTGGCTGTCGAGTGCGACCATCGCCGAAGGCGCGGCACAGTGCATTTGCAGTTGGCCAATGCCTTGCAGCAGCCCGAGGGTGAACATCAGGTCGCCGTTGTGGTTGCTGCGTTCGGCCAGCCAGCGTGAGCTGCAGGCGGTGTAGAGGTTGTGGCGCCAGAACGCCTGCAGGTCCATGCCCGGGGTGTTGCGGTAGGCGGCGGCCAGGCCATCGCCGAGCACCAGGTTGCGCACCATTGAAAAACCCAGAATGCGCAGCGCGTCGTCGAGCGTGGCAATGGTGCGCGACATATTGAAATAGGAAGAATTCGCCAGCCGCAGAATTTTGGCGCTGAGCACCGGATCGGCGCCGATCTGCAGCGCAATTTCGCCGACCGAAATGCGCTCTGAATTGAAGCTGCTGATGACCTGTTGCACCACTTTCGGGATCAGTGGCAGGTGCGTGCTTTGTTCGACGATGGTTTCAATTTTCATGGCGTGCCTGCTGGTGTTGTGCTGGCTGCCCGGATCGGCAGTTCGATGTGGAAAGTGGTGCCCTGGTCGGGGACGCTTTTGACGTCCAGGCTGCCGCTGTGGCGCTTGATGATGTCCCAGGCCATGGTCAGGCCCAGGCCGGTGCCGTTGCCGACCGCGTGGGTGGTGAAAAAAGGTTCAAAAATGCGGCGCTGGGTGGCGGCGCTCATGCCGCAGCCGGTGTCGGCGATATCGATCCAGGCGGTGTCGCCGTGGCACCCGCTGCGCAATGTGATGGTGCCGTGCTCGGCAATCGCCTGCGCGGCGTTGCGCAACAGGTTGACGAAAACCTGCCCGATTTGCGCCGGAATGCAAAGCAGCGGCGGTATCGGGGCCAGTTCCAGTCGCACTTCGGCCTTGGCCTGCAGTTCAATATCGGTCACTTTGAGGGCGTTTTGCAGTGCCGTATTGATGTCGGCGGATTGCCAGACCGCATTGTCGGCACCAGCATATTCGCGCAGGTCGTTGACGATGCGTTTCACCCGGTCCAGGCCGGCGCGCGATTCCTGCAGCAACTCGCTGACGTCCTGGCGGATGAAGGGCAGGTCGATCGCTGCGGCCTGTTGCAGCAGGGCATTGCGCTGTGCTGGTGGCAGCGCCGGAGCCAGGGTTTCACAGCCGCGGATAAAGGCCAGCAACTGGTTGACATAGCCCGACAGCGAACCCAGGTTGGAGCTGACGAAGCCGATCGGATTGTTGATTTCGTGCGCCACGCCGGCGGCCAGCTGGCCGACCGCGGCCATTTTTTCCGACTGCAGCAACTGGTTCTGCGTCAGCTTCAGCTGGGCCAGCGAATCGACCAGGGCCAGCCGCTCGGTGCGCAGTTCGGCGTTGCTGGCGGCCAGCTCCTGGGTGCGTTGGCTGACGCGCTGTTCCAGCTCCTGGTTGAGCCGTTCCAGTTCGGTCTTGCCCTGGCGGATTTCTTCGTTGGCGGCGGTCAGGTTGCGGTTGCGCGTGGTCAGCAGCGCAAACAGGTCGATCAGCGCGGCGTTGTAAACCGCCTGCGGCGCGCTGGCCGGCGCATCCAATGCGGCATAGGCGTGGCTGGCGCTGTCGCCGGCGCGAATCGCCAGTATCTGGCGCGCCATCTGTTTGTCTTCGGACAGGATGTGGAAGGTCAGCCAGCTGGTCAGGAAGTGCAGCAGGTCGTTGCCGCTGAGGTGTTCGCCGCGCTCGAACTGGGTGCGCATGCGCAGCACTTCGTCGACAAAGGCCAGGTGGGTCTTGACGTGCTGTGCCAGGTAGGCCGCTTCGACGTGGACCTGCTCCATCAGCATTTCTTCGTACTTGAAGTGGGTTGCCGCGTACTGGATCAGTTTGTCCAGCAGCGGGCCGACTTCGCGCTGCGCTTCGTCATCGCCACTGACCAGGTGCGGCGCGGCAGCGTTGATCATGTTGACCAGCATGCGGTGCTGTTGGTCCACCGGATCGATGCCGGTGACAAAGTGATCGCTCCAGGCCATCAGGTTCATGATTCAGGGCTTTCTTGGTCGATCGGTAAGGTGACGCGAAAGGTGCTGCCAACGCCGGGTGTGGACTGCACCGTGATGGAGCCATGGTGGCGTTGAATGATGCCGAACGATATCGACAGGCCCAGGCCGGTGCCCTCACCAATCGGTTTGCTGGTGTAGAACGGATCGAAAATGCGTTCCAGCTTGTCGGCGGCAATGCCGCAACCGGTGTCCTGCACTTCAATCCAGACCTGGTTGCCGGTGCAGCCGGTGCGCACGGTGATGCTGCCCTGGGTGCTGATGGACTGTTCGGCGTTGATCAGCAGGTTCATCACGACCTGGTTGATTTGCGAACCGACACAGTTCACCAGCGGCAAGTCGCCATATTCGCGTTGCATCTTGATTTTGTATTTGAGCTTGTTCCACACCACGTTGATGGTGCTTTCGATGCCGGCATGCAGGTCGGTCCATTGTCTGGCGGTGTCGCCAGAGCGGGAGAAATTTTTCAGATCGGCGACGATGTGGCTGACGCGCTGGACCCCGTCGGCGCTTTCGCTGAGCAGCTTGCCCAGGTCTTCGACCATGAAGTCGAAATCCAGCGCACGCTTCAGGGCCCGCACCCGGGCCACGCTTTGCGGGTCGCTGCCGGGCTGGTTTTCCAGTTCGGTATAGGCCTGGATGATTTCCTGCAGGTGGCCGGCATAGGCGGCCAGGGTGCCGAGGTTGGATTTGACAAAGCCAATCGGGTTGTTGATCTCGTGCGCCACCCCGGCAGCCAGTTGGCCTATTGAGGCCATTTTTTCGCTTTGCAGCAATTGCAGCTGAATTTCGGACAGGCGTTGGTTCATCACCAGCAGCTCATCGACGCGCTGCTTGAGCGAGTTCTCGGCGCGTGCGCGGCGTGCCATGCGCCAGATGTCGTTGCCCAGCAATTGCAGGGTTTCCACGTCAAACGCATCGTAGTCTGCGGCTTTGTTGCCAACGCCCAGCAGCAGGCGCACCTTGCCGCCTTCCACCACCGGGACCGTGACCAGGCGTTGCAATGCGGCATGGCCTTCGGGCAGACCGTCTTTCGGGGCATACAGCGGGTAGTCGTTGACCACTTCCGGCTTCTTGCTGCGCAAGGCATCGGCCCAGATGCCGGCTTCGCTGACCGGGTAGTGTTTGTCGTGCGCGGCGTTGCAGGTTTTCAGGGTGCTCTGGGTCCAGGCCTGCAGCTCCATGGTCTCCTGGTCTTCGTTGACGAAGTGCAGAAAGCCCCGGCTGCTGTGCGTGAGCTGCTCGGCCAGTTCCAGACCGGCATGCAGGAAGGCGGCCTCGTCGATTTGGTCGCCGAGTCCGTTCAGGTGCAGCAGGGCGTCGATGCGTTCGCGGGCGTGGTAGCGGTCGGTGACATCAAAGCTGATGCCACCCAGGTATTGCTGGCCGTTTTCGTCATCGATGATGAACATGCTGGTTTCGTTGTGCCGGCCGTCAAACGATTGTTCCACCGTGCGTGCGGTGTGGCTGCGCAGCACTTCGTGGTCGAACTGGGTGACGAAATCGGCAAAGTCGGGCGGAAAAATTTCATGCGCAGTTTTGCCAATCAGGGTTTTCGGATCGACGCCCAGCAAATGGCCGAGAAACTGGTTTGCCATGACCAGACGCAGGCTGGAGTCCTTGACATAGGCGACGCCCGGCAGCAGGTCAATGAAGCGCTGTACCAGTGACTGGGTATTGCGCAGCCGGGCTTCCAGATGGTGCCGTTCCGTGACATCGTGCACCGCCGAGATCAGGCGGGTGGCGCCCTTCAGGGTGATCGGGGTGCTGAAGACTTCGACTTCGCGCTGCGACCCGTCGGCCAGCCGGTGGCTGAAGTTGAAATACATTTTCCGCTGCTCTACGGCAGAGCGCATTTCGGCTTTGACCTGCTCGGCCGGCGTCACATTGATGTCGGCGATGTGCATGCGGGTGATGGCCTGGTGTGGGTAGCCGTAAAACGCCAGCGCGCGTGGATTGGCGTCGGTGATACGGCCATCGGAGGGGTCAATCACCAGCATCGGCAGGCTGTTGTTGGAGAACAGCATGCTGTAGCGCGATTCGCTTTCATGCAGCGCCCATTCGGCGGTGGCATTTTTTCCGGCTTCGTCAAGGCGCTCCAGGGTCCGCCCCATGGCCTCGCCCAATTGGCTTAACAGCGGCCGCACGCTGGCGTCAAAGTAGCTGGCGCTGGCGGCGTGCAGCACCAGCACACCGCAGGCCTTGCCGTTGATCGCCAGCGGGATAACGGCTTGGCTGCGTTCGGTGCGCTCAGCGGCCGGTGCCGCTAACGGCCATTGCGCGCCGTTGTTGCGCAGCGCCTGGTTGATCGGGCCCTGGTCGGCCTGCGCGTCCTTGTGGGCACTGGATTGCAGCCAATCGCGGGGTGTCCAGCCGCTGCCGCAATGGGCTTGCGGCCAGACCCGGCTGTCGCCGGGATCGAGCATGCCAATCCAGGCCAGTTGCAGTTCGTCGGGTGTGACCAGGGCCTGGCAAATCTGCTGGAACACGGTGGTGCGGTCGTTGCCATGCACCAGGGCGGCATGGCAGGCCAGCAGTCCCTGGTAGAGCGACAGCGGTGCGGCGGCGGTGGGCACGACGGCGTTCGTCATGGTTTGGGCAGTGGCACCAGCACCTGAATGCTCAGGCGGGTCTCGATCGAGCGCTCAAAATTGATGATCTGGCGAATCACCGGTTGTTCCAGCACGTGGCCAGCAGTCAGCAGCAGCATGCCGCTGGGCGTGATCAGGTCTTTTGCCAGCGCCATGCCGGGTTCGAGTTCGCGCGAGTGCAGCGAGCGCGTGGCTTGGCTCGGGCTGTTGCTCAGGTCCTCACCGTCTTGCGGATGCATGGCCAGCAGTTGGGCCACCACCAACGGGTCGAAATCACTGCCGCTGCGTTGTTGGAGGTATTGCCGGGCTTCCTGGCGGCCAAACAGGCGCGGCTCGATCTGTCCAATTTGCAGGCTGTCATAGGCCACCGCCACGGCCAGGATCCGTGCCCCGATGCTGATGTGGCGCCCCCCCAGGCCCTGCGGAAAACCGGCGCCGTCATGGCGTTCGAGTTGCTGGCCAATGGTTTCAATCGCGCCCTTGAGTTCGCTCAGCGGCATCAGCAGCTGTTCGGCGCGTTGCGGGTGCTGGCGGTAGCTTTCCATCTGGCGTGGCGTCATGCGCGCCAGTGGGGTGCTCAGCAGTTCGTCGTCGAAGCCAACTTTGCCGATCGCGTGCAGCAGGCCGGCAACGAAGACTTCCTGCGCCTGGCGGTTGTCGAGCTTGAGTTCCTGGGCCAGGCGGCGTGACAGGTCGGCGACGCGGCGGCTGTGGCCGGCGAGCTTGGGGTCGCGCAGCTCGATCAGCGCGGTGAACATCTTGATGGAGGTCAGGAAATTGTTTTTCAGGCGTTCGTTGGCGCCCTGCAAGGCCTCGTTCGATTGGCGCAGCTCGGTGGTGCGTTCGGCGACTTTGATTTCCAGGCTGGCATTCATGCGCTTGAGCGCTTCGTTTTGTTCCAGCACCAGCGCTTCCAGGCGCTTTTTTTCGGCTTCCAGGGCGCTGCGCTCCAGCGCGCCGCGCACGATCAGGATGATGTCGTGGTCGTCCCAGGGCTTGGCAATGTAGCGGTAGATTTCGCCCCGGTTGATGGCGCCCATGATGGAGGTGATGTCGGCATAGCCGGTCAGCAGCAGGCGCAGGATTTCGGGTTTGCGCTGGCGCACGTGCTCCAGAAAGGCTACGCCGTCCATTTCCGGCATGCGCATGTCGGAGATCACCAGGTCGACTTTCTCTTGTTGCAGCAGGTCCAGGCCGGCCTGGCCGCTTTCGGCGATCAGCACCTGGAAGCCGTTGGCGCGGAACAGGCGTCGCAGCGCCGACAGAATACTGGGTTCGTCGTCGACACACAGGATGACCGGGCGTGGCGCCGGTTCTGCTGGGGTGAGGGTGTCGGTCATGGGCGGGGCTTTCAGTCGGAGGTCAAGCGGTTCATAGGCGGCTGAGTTGCAGCATCTCTTCGAGCCGGCTGCGCTGGCTGCCGATGTCTTCCAGCAATTCGGTCCAACTGCAGCCCAGGCGCTGTTGTACCAGGGTCAGCGGCGGTGTGGCTTGCGCGGCGTCACCGAAATCGGCGCCCAGCTCCTGGCTGATGTGGTTGGCAATGTGCAGGCACACCGTCATGTCGGCCGCCGCGGCGTCGGGCTGGTGCTGGCCGGCGATGGCGGCGATCAGTGGCTCCGGGAAATGCCAGTTTTCCAGCACCAGGGCGCCGGCCTCGGCGCTGTCTATGCCCGTTACCGACAGCAGTGCCGTGTGCAGCGCACAGCCGTGCCACAGGCAGTATTCAATCGCGCGCTTGAACTGCGCCGGCATGCACTGGGCAATCAGGATCTGGCCAAAATCGTGCAGCAGTCCGGCAATAAAGTAGTCGTGCGCATCGCTGCTGCCGATTTTGCGGCTTAGCAGGCGCGCCACCTCGGCGGTCATCAGCGAGTGGCGAATGTAGCGCTGGCCGTTGAAGGCGGCCAGGCTGTTGGGTGGCAGCATGCCGCTGGCGGCAACGCCCAGGGCCAGGTTTTTGATGGTGTTGAAGCCGAGCAGAACCACGGCGTGCTCAATCGAGCCAATCTGGCGCGGCAGGCTGTAATACGCCGAGTTAACGACACGCAGGACCTTGATCGTGATCACCGGGTCCTTTTCCACGATCTCGACCAGTTCGCGCGGGCTGCTGGTGACATCGCGTGTCAGCGTCAGTATGTTTTGCACACTGACCGGAAAAGCCCGCATCTGCTCCACGGCAAGCATCAGCTGCCGGGATTGTTCGCTGGAGGCGGTGCCCATGCGCTTTAGTACAGGCGCGCCGGCTGGGGTCCTGGCGCCGGCAGCACGGTGCGGCCTTGTTGCTGCGGCGGCGGATTGGCGGTGTTGAAAAAGCCAATGCTTTGCTGCAGTTGCTGTGCCTGTGCGGAGAGTTCTTCGCTGGTGGCCGCGAGCTGTTCGGCGGCGGAAGCATTTTGCTGGGTCGCCCTGGACAGCTGGCCCATGGCCGTGCCGATGTGCTGCGCTGATGCGCTTTGCGCGCTGCTGGAGGCGGAGATTTCCTGTACCAGCTCGCTGGTGCGCTGGATGCTGGGCACGATTTCTTCGAGCAGCTGGCCGGCGCGTTCGGCTGTAGCGACACTGTCGCCGGCCAGGCTGCCAATTTCCTTGGCGGCTTGCTGGCTGCGCTCGGCCAGCTGGCGTACTTCAGCGGCAACCACGGCAAAACCTTTGCCGTGTTCACCGGCCCGTGCCGCTTCGATGGCGGCATTCAGGGCCAGCAAATTGGTCTGGTAGGCGATCTCGTCAACGATGCGGATCTTGTGGGCAATCTGCTGCATGGCAGCCACGGTCTGGCTGACGGCGTTGCCGCCCTCGCTGGCTTCGCTGCTGGCCTTGCTGGCGATGCCTTCGGTGACCCGGGCGTTGTCGGTGTTCTGGCCGATGGTGTGCGACATGGAGTCGATCTGGGCCGTGGTTTCTTCGACGTTGGCGGCCTGTTCACTGGCGGCCTGCGACAGCGACTGGGCGGTGGCGCTGACCTGGTTGGCGGCACCGCTCAGGGCGTCGGCGGCGCTGTTGACTTCGCCGATGACGCGGGTCAGGTTGTCGGCGGTGCGGTTGGCGCTGTCCTTGACGGCGCCGAACACGCCCTGGTAATTGCGCTCAATGCGGTAGGCCAGATCACCGTCGGCCAGTGCTGCCAGCGCAGCGGCCAGGTCTTGCATGGCGGCTTCACTGGTTTCCAGCAACTGGTTCATGGCGGCGCCCAGATGGGCAAAGAAGCCCTGTTTGCCGGCGGTTTGTACGCGGCCGCTGAGGTCGCCCTGGGCGGCGGCGGCGGCGATGCCTGACACTTCTTCTTCGGCGGCCAGGTCGTCGGTGCGGTCCAACCACTGGGTTATGCGGCCGATCGGCAGGCCCTCGCTGTTGTGCACGGCACGTGCCAGCAGACGCAGCTTGCGGCCCTGGACTTCCATGTCAACGATTTCGCTGGTGCGCACCGCCTGGTCGAATTTGGCGGCGTCCTGCGGATTTTTGAACAGCGTGCTGAGTTTGTTGCCGTAGAAGGCGTCGGTGTTGAAGCTGGCGCCACCAAACAACTTGAGCAATTCTTTGGCCGGTGGCGTGGCGTGCACCAGCAGTGCGTTGCCATCCGACACCGTGACGCACACCGGCAGGCTGTCAAGCGAGAGCCGGATGCGCTGGTTGAAGGTGGCGGCCAGGGCCGAGGCTTGCAGTGCATTGCGCGCGTCCCGGGCGCTGGCCGAGATGCGTGCCTTGTCGCCGGGCAGGGCTTCAATTTCCTGTTCGAACGCGCCGCGTGCGTACTGGTCGATCAGGTCGGCCAGGCGCAAGGTCAGCTGCACCTGCTCTTGTACCAACTGGTTGGTGGCGGCGGCCATGCTGCCATAGCTGCCAGGCAGTTGCTGGCTGGCGATCTGGTAGCTGGTGTTGCCGCGCAGGTGCTGCGCGGCCATCTCGTTTTGCGCCTCGATATAGTGGTTCAGGGTGCCTTGCAGTGCGGCCATCTGAAACAGCAGGCTGTGGCTGGGTGCGCCCTGCGTCGGCAGTTCGGAGCTGAGTTCACCGGCGGCAATCTTTTGCATGTGGCTGGCCATCTCGGTCGGGTCGGCACCGAGCTGGCGCAGCACCGACTTGCTGAACAGATAGGCACCCAGCACCCCCAGGGCGAACACCGCGAGCATCAGAAACAGGCTCAGGCGGTTGGCAAACTGGGCGCGCTGGTCGGCTGCCGCGGCAATGGCGCTTTGCTCGGCGACGATGGTCTTGATGGTGTCACCAAGCAGGGCGGCGGCATCGCGGTCCATGCCGCGTACCGCCAGGTCGCCGACCGTGGGGTCGTATTTTGCGGCGCTGAACGCCTCAAAGGCAGCGCGGTATTTCTGGCCCATGGTCTGGTGGGCGATGACAAAGCGGTCGAGCTGGGCTTTGGCCTCGCCGCCGGGCAGGACGGCACCCAGCGCGGCCGATTTTTCGATCAAGCCGGCTTCGGCGTTGTTGAAGGCCGTCCAGTGCTTTTTCAGCAGTTCCGGGTCTTTGCCGCGCAACAGCGTGTCTTTCCATTCCTGGACCTGGGTCTTGAACTGGATGCGCAGTTCATTCACGGCGCGCACGTGTTCGTCGGCTTGCGCGACGCCGGTGGCATAGACGGAAACCGATTGGTTCAGCAGATAAATGCCGATCAGGGCGGACACCAGCATCAGCAACAATGCGCTGGCAAAGGCCAGGTTGAGTTTGCTGGCAAATTTCATTTAGTGTCCCCTTCACCCGGTATCGATTATTTGGCGCGCAGCGCGCTATATGCCGTATATCCTACAGCGATCGAGACCGTTTGTACGCGCTATTCGCAGCGCTTTGCGAATAGCTATTGCGCGGTTTGGGGATGGTTCTGGGCGTGCCAGCGCTGCAGGGCTTGCTGCATGTTTTCGACGTGGTGGTCCGGACTCAGGCTGGCATACACCGCCAGTATTTTTCCCGCCGGGCTGATCAGGTAGGAAATTCGGTCTGCCATGTCGGGCCGGATAAAGAGCGCGGCGTCATAGAGCTTCATGATGCGGGCGCCGCCGTCGGCAGCGACGGCAAATTTGTTGCGGCAGGCTTCGGTGGAGAATTTTTTCAGGGTGTCGATGGTGTCATTCGAGATGCCGACCACGCTGGCGCCGAGTGCCTTGAAACCGTCACTGGCCTCGGCAAATTCGTGCGCTTCTATAGTGCAGCCGGAGGTGAAGGCCTTGGGATAGAAATACAGCACCACCGGTCCCTGTGCCAGTGCCTGCGCCAGGTGAAACGGCGTGACCTGACCGGCCAGCGCGGCTTCAGTGGCGAAGTCGGGAGCAGCGGCGCCGACCGGCAGTGCCGCCCGCGCCAACACCGGTGCCAGCAGCAGACTGCCGGCCAGCAACAGGGACTGGAAGGGATGGAGGCAGCGCATGGGGGAAACCTTTGTCAAAAGAGGGCGCATCGTCGCAGGGAATCGATGCCCATGGCAGGCCCATGGGCATCGCTGGCGACTGGGCGGCGGCGCCCTCAGAAGCTGATCCGGTTGCGGCCCTGGTTCTTGGCCCGGTACAGCGCCTTGTCGGCCGCGGCGACAAAGGCCTGCACCGATTGCAGTTGCCGGGCCACGCCCTGCACCGCGCCGATGCTGACGGTGACCAGCGCGCTCACCTCACTGGACTGGTGTGGCAACTGCAGCGCGGCGATGTGCTCTTGCAGGCGTTGCGCAATGGTGCGCACGCCGGCCTCGTCGCAACTGGGCAGGATGATGGCGAATTCTTCGCCGCCGTAACGCGCCAGCATATCGTTCGGGCGAGCTATGCATTGCGCCATCGCTGTGGCCAGCGCGCGCAGGCACTCGTCACCCGCCTGGTGCCCGTAGTGGTCGTTGTATTTTTTGAAATAGTCGACGTCGATCATGAGCAAGGCCAGACCGGACTGTTCGCGCAGGGAGCGCTCCCATTCGATTTTGATTTTTTCATCAAAGGCGCGGCGGTTATAGATGCCGGTCAGCGCGTCGTGGTAGGCCAGTCCTTCCAGTGTGGTCTGGGCCAATTTCTGTGCCGTCATGTCGCGCAGGGTTTCGACCACTGCAATCAGCGCGCCGGCGCCGTCGTAGATCGGGCCGGCATCGATCGCCAGATAGAGTTTGTCGCTGTGCGCCAGGCGCGGCATGACGCACCAGTTCTCGGCATGGATGCCATAGGCCTGGCCATTGGAATCTTCGTACTCCAGGTACAGCGCTTCCATGTCGTTCAGGCGGTTTTCCACGATCAGGTCGGCCAGGCAGGCGCGTGGTTGGGTGTAAAAGGCGCGCCAGTGCTCTTTGGTGCCGATGACCTCGCTGCCCGGCACGCCGGTCAGGCGTTCACAGGCACGGTTCCAGATCAGTACCTTGCCGTCGTTGTCCAATACAAAGGTGGGTACCACCAGAAACTGCATCAGGTTGACGGCGAATGTGTAGTCGGTCTCGGTCATGGGGCGGTTTGTTGTGCTTTTTTTCTATGCGCGCATCATCCGGCTTCCCCGGGTACTGTCAATCCGGGCAACTACCCTGTAGCATGTTGGCTCGTGTTTGCACCCGCCGCGCTGGCGCCACTGACTTTCTGCACCCGTGACCCAAGTGAATTCTGCTGCTCCCACCGACACCCTCTTTACCGTTCAACTGAAACCGGGCGAAGCCCAGGTCGATGCGCCACAGGCGCAGCCGCTGCTGCTGTCCATAGAACAGGGCGGCGTGGACTGGCCCAGTTCCTGCCGCAACGGCACCTGCCGGACCTGCCTTGGCCAGCTGCTGCAGGGACAGGTGCGCTATGAAATCGAATGGCCCGGCCTGAGCAGCGAGGAAAAAGCATTGGGCTATGTGCTGCCCTGTGTGGCCTATCCTTGCTCGAATCTGGTACTGAGCGAAGAACTCGAATAGTCGGCGCAGCGTCTCTGGACGCGCCTTGCAATGCTATATTTGCAGCGCCCCCAGGGGGGCGTAGGCGTGAGTCTGACGAGAAACCATAACCATGATTGATCCGGTCCCTTGCATGCCTTGGGCGCCGCCCTGTGGCGTGTTGCTGTCTTGCTCGAACGCGGCGCTGCTGCGCCGGGGCTGAGCCATGCTCTGGCCCAGTCTGCGCAGACATTGGCGGCGCCAGTCGGTGCGCCACGTCTATGCGCGCCAGTTCTATTTTTCCGGGGTCCAGTCGCTGCCGCTGGCGCTGGTGGCGGGTGCTGCCATTGGCGCGGTGCTGGTGAATCTGGTGCAGCAAGGCTTTGGCCAGTCGGGCGCCATGGCGATGCATGTGCTGACCATCAGCACCTTGCAGGAGATTGGTCCGCTGCTGGTGGCGCTGTTGCTGAGCATGCGCAGTGTTTCGGCGATGGCCACGGAAATGGCGGTGATGCGGGTCAACGGTGAGCTCGCCACACTCGACCTGTGGGGCATCTCGGTGCTGGAATACCTGATTTTGCCGCGCGTGCTGGTGGCGGCCACTTGCTGTGTCCTGCTCTACTTGTATTTTGCTGCCGCCACCTTGCTGACCGGGGCATTGGTGACGCAGCAGTCCAGTCTGTTGAACGAGCTGTCAGACCTGGCGCGCACGCTGCCACTGGAAATTTTGCTGCTGGGTGGCCTCAAGAGTGCCCTGTTTGGCGCCGTGGTGTCGACCCTGGCCTGCCGCATTGGCCACCAGGCGCGCGCCGAGATGACCGAGGTACCGCGCCTGTCTTCGAAGGCGGTGCTGTTGGGGGTGATTGCGACTTTTGTCATTGATGGCGCGTTTGCCTTGCCGCTGACGGAGGGCTTTTAAGGTGCTTACCGATCTCCTGTCCTGTTCGGATGGGGCACGCTGTTTTGTCGCCGTGCCGGGTCGCGCTGCCGCCTTGCAGGCGGCCAGCCGCATCTGCCGCCAGTTGCGCGCCGGGCAGCAGGCCTATGCGGTGCTGCAAACCGATGCGGCGTTTCTGAGCAACCTGAATATGGCGCAAAACCTGGTGTTGCCGTGCAGCTGGCGCCAGCCGCAATCGGCAGCGCAGATTTTGCAGCAGGCGGCACAGCATTTTCAGGCCTGGCAGCCGGATGGGCCGGCCCTGTCCGCGCTGTTGCCTCTGCGGCCTTACGAATTGTCCGAGACCAGTCGGCGCTGGCTGGTGCTGTTGCAGGCGGTCTTGTGCCAGCCCCGGGTGTTGCTGCTGCTGCCGGACTGGTTTGCCGAGCTGCCGCTGGCGGATGCGCCCTGGTGGCAGCTGCAGCAGCGCGTGTTTGCATCACAGCAGTGGCTCTATCTGGCGTCGCGCCCGGCCACATTAACGCCTGCCGTGGCCTGGCTGAACGGCCAGCTCGGGGCGCAAGGGGAGGTTTATGTCGAATGAAGAAGTGCTGCACAGCGGCTCACGCACGGCGGTTGGGCTGTTTGTTGCGCTGGGGCTGGCGCTGGCTTTGCTGATCGGGGCGGCGATGGGCTACCACCAGGGCTGGTTCCGCAAGACCTTCACGCTGTATGTGGAAAGTGGCAGTGCCGAGGGGCTCAAGCCCGGTATGTCGGTGCGCTTGTCGGGGATTGCGGTGGGCAAGGTGGCGGCGATTGAATTGACTGGCAATGCGCGGATTCGCATGGCGCTGCATGTGGGGGAAAACTTTCACAATTATTTGCACGCCGATACCCAGGCCCATCTGGCGCGCGAGGGTCTGTTTGGTGATGCCTACATCGTGTTGCAGTCGGACAATCGGCCCGGGCAACCGGCGGCAGCGCTGGTGGAGGATGGGGCGCGGATTCCGTTTGAAGAGGGCTTGAGCCTGGGTGAGATGGTGGCGCAGATCAAGAACAAGGTTTTTCCCTTGTTGGATCAGTTGCATGGGGTGGCGCAAAAGCTCAATGACGATAAGGGCCATTTCCAGGGCAGTTTGCAGGATACCCAGGCCTTGCTGCGGCATCTGAAGGGGACGCTGGATTTGTTGGACGCCAATTTGAAGAATACGGCGCGTTTGACGGGGGAGCAGGTGCCGCAGTCGCTGGCGCATTTGAATGCCAGTCTGGATGGTGTTGCGGGTTTGGCGGGTCACGCGGATGCGCGTTTGCAGGTGTTGGAGGGGAAGCTGGAGGGGCTGGTGCAGACGGCGGGGGAGAGTGGCGATGCGGCGGGTAAGGCGGCGCTGGAGTTGCGTGGTTTGTTGCAGGAGGCGCGGCAGGCGTTGCGGGTTTTGTCGGGCAGTGCCAATGGGTTGATGTTGAATGGCAATCGGGCGGTTAGCAATTTGCAGACGCATTGGCCGTTTACGGGGCCGGCGGGTGCGGCTTCGGTTCCGGTTTCTGCTCCGGTTTCTGCTCCGGCTGCTGGTGGTGCTGCTTCGGCGCCTGGGGGGCCATAGTTTTTTTGTTGCTTACCCGCGCTGGCATGGTTGGCCTGCGCCGCGCTGCCTCCTCATGCAAGAGCATGGTTGGTTTTCGCTGCGCTGCCTCCTCATGAACGAGCATTGTTGGTTTGCGCCGCGCTGCCGGCCGGCGGGTGGGCAAGGGACGGCGGCACGGGTATCTCTGCTCTGGCCCAGGCTCGCCAGCGTCTGCTTCTGGTCTGCCTACGGTGCTTCGTTAATACGGTGACTGGCGCCGCAACTCTGTGGCAATGGCGAATCGGGCCGGCGCAGAGATACCCGTACCACCGCCCCTTATGTAATGTTTTTGGAAAACTTTGAAATGGGGATCCAAATACCAAATACCGAATACCGGGCTGGGGCTGGGGCTGGGGCTGGGGCTGGGGCTGGGGCTGGGGCTGGGGCTGGCCTAGCCTAGCCAAGCCTAGCCTAGCCAAGCCAAGCCAAGCCAAGCCAAGCCTAGCCTAGCCTAGCCTAGCGCTGGCGGGACTAGCTGGTGGCGCGTACCCGGGCCAGGGGTGGGTTGCGGGCGAAGTAGGCGAGGATGCCGCGCATCAGGGCGTCAGCGAGTTGGTTTTGGTAGGTTTCGCTGTTGAGCTTGATTTCTTCGCTGGGGTTGCTGATGAAGGCGGCTTCTACCAGGACGCTGGGGATGTCCGGGGCTTTGAGTACGGCGAAGCCGGCTTGCTCGACACGGCCTTTGTGCAATTTGCCGACGCGGCGGATTTCTCCAAGCAGGGTGCTGCCGAGTTGCAGGCTGTCGTTGATTTGGGCAGTGGTGCTCATGTCGAGCAGTGCGCGTTGCACGGTGGCGTCTTTGGTTTTGACGTTGAGTCCGCCAATCTGGTCGGCCTTGTTTTCACGTGCCGCCATCCAGCGCGCGGCGCTGCTGGAGGCCGCGCCCTGGCTCAGGGCAAAGACGCTGGCGCCTTGCGGATCGGGCGTGAAAAATGCGTCGGCATGCAGGCTGACGAAGAGGTCGGCTTGCACCCGTCGGGCCTTTTGTACGCGGACACCCAGGGGCACAAAAAAGTCGGCATCGCGGGTCAGGTAGGCGCGCATAGTGTTGCCGTGTACCGCGCTGTTGTTGATGCGGTCACGCAGCAGGTGGGCCAGCCGCAACACCACATCTTTTTCCCGCGTGCCCGCCGGACCAATGGCGCCCGGGTCTTCACCACCATGGCCAGGGTCCAGCGCAATGATGATCAGGCGCTCGGTGCCGCTGCTGTTGGCGCGCGGGTCTTCGGCGTCGTTGGCGCTGCTGGCGGCAGTCGCGCTGCTGAGCGGGAAGGGCTTGCCGGGCATGAGCTTTTGTGCAATCAGGTCGGCCAGTGGGTCGGCGCTGCCCGGGGGCGCCGTGGCGGTTGCGTTGCTGCTGTTGCTGCTGCCGGCGGGCGGCGCGGCTTTTTGTTCCCGGACCTGGTCGGCGATCAGCGCCTCCAGGGGGTCGGCTTCCTGCTCCGGGTACAGGTCCAGCACCAGCCGGTGCTGGTAGGCGGCGACCGGTGCCAGGGTAAAGACTTGGGGCCGAATCGGTTGCTTCAGGTCAATCACCAGGCGCACCGTGGTCGGCGTGAACTGGCCGACGCGGATGCCGGCAATGTTCGGGTCGTCGGCTTTGACCTTGGCCACCAGTTCTTTCAGCGCCGGGTTCAGGCGGATGCCTTCAATGTCGACCGCCAGCCGGGGCGGGTTGGCGACAAAGAGCTGTTTGGCACTCAGCGCTGCATCGGATTCGATGGTGACGCGCGAGTATTCGGGTGCCGGCCATATGCGCACGTTGACTATGGTGGCGCCCCAGCTCAGTTCCGGCAGTCCGAGCGACAGCACCAGGCTACCGGACTGGACCAGGAGGGCGCGCCGTTTCATGCTGCCAGCCCTTGCAGCAGGGCCACGCCGGTAGCGCTGTGGGCGCTCAGGGTGGCCTGGCGCGTGTTATCACTGCGCGTCAGCAAATGCAGTTCCAGGTCGGCGCGGGGCAGCAGCCCGGCGGCTTTGTCGGGCCATTCGGCCAGCTTCAGGCCCGGGCTGGCAAAAATGTCGCGAAAACCGGCGTCTTCCCATTCGCGCGGGTCGTTGAAGCGGTAAAAGTCGAAGTGCCAGATCGCCATGGCCGGCAGTTCATAGGATTCGACCACCGCATAGGTGGGGCTTTTGATGCGGCCCTGCACGCCCAGGGCCTGCAGCAGGTGGCGCACCAGCGTGGTCTTGCCGGCGCCCAGATCGCCGTGCAGCGCAATGAAGGCCTGGGCCAGTTCGGGCCGCGCAGCCAGCTGCTGCGCGAAGGCCTGGGTGGCGGCCTCGTCGGGCCATTCCAGACACAGGCGCGTGGGCGCAGGCGCGCTTCCTACAATGGACGGGTGATGACTAACAGCACTCAATTCGATGGCAACCAGCTGGTTTCGCAGATTCAGGCATTGGCCCGGGAACTCGGATTCTCCCAAATTGGCGTGGCCGATGTCGATTTATCTTCGGCCGAGGCCGGTTTTTTGCAATGGCTAGAGGCCGGATTCCATGGCGAGATGGACTATATGCAACGCCATGGTCTGAAACGTGCGCGCCCGGCCGAGCTGGTGCCGGGTACCGTCAGCGTGCTTACGGCGCGCATGAACTACCTGCCCGCCGCCACCGCGCAGGACTGGCAGCAGCGTGAGTGGCAACGCCTGGGCCAGGCGCAGCAGGGGGTGGTGTCGCTGTATGCCCGTGGACGCGATTACCACAAGGTTTTGCGCGCCCGCCTGCAGCAACTGGCCGAGGCCATTGCGGCCCGGGTCGGACCACTGGGGCACCGCGTGTTCACCGATTCGGCGCCGGTGCTGGAAGCTGAACTGGCGGCGCGCAGCGGCCAGGGCTGGCGTGGCAAGCACACGCTGTTGCTCGAGCGCAGTGCCGGTTCGCTGTTTTTTCTGGGCGAAATCTATCTCGATCTGGCGCTGCCGCGCAGTGCCCCGACGACGGCACACTGTGGCCAGTGCAGTGCCTGTCTGGCAGTGTGTCCAACACAGGCCATTGTGGCGCCGCACCGGCTGGACGCGCGGCGTTGTATTTCCTACCTGACGATTGAGCATGCCGGCCCGATTGCGGTGCCGCTGCGCCGGCTGATCGGCAACCGGATTTATGGTTGTGACGATTGCCAGCTGGTCTGCCCCTGGAACAAGTATGCGCAGCGCAGCAGCCTGGCCGATTTTGATGTGCGCGAGGGCATGCAGGACCAGCCGCTGGCGACCCTGCTGGATTGGACTGAGGCGCAGTTTCTGGCGCGCACCGAGGGCAGCCCGATCCGGCGCATTGGCCATGAACGCTGGCTGCGCAATCTGGCCGTGGCGGCGGGTAACGCTTTGCACGCGCCGCTGGCGCCGTCCGCCGCGGCCTTGCTGCGCGCTGCCCTGCAGCGGCGCCTGGCGCACGACAGCGCGCTGGTGCGCGAGCACGTGCAGTGGGCGCTCGATTCAGAGGCCGGGCAGGAGGCTGTGTAGCAGCCCGAGCGCCAGTGGCAGGCTGAACATGCCGGCCAGGGTGGATAGTGTCACCAGTCCGGCCACATAGGCACCGTCATAGCCCATGCGGGCGGCCAGCACGTAGCAGGTGGAGGCCGTGGGCAGCGCCGAAAACGCCACCAGCACGGTGGCCGGCAGGGCCGCCAGGCCGAGCAGCCAGCACAGCAGCAGCGCCAGCGCCGGCGTGAGCAGATGGCGGATTGACAGCAGCGCCAGACCCAGCGCCTTGGCCCGGGTCAGGGCACCGATTTGCATGCCGGCCCCGGCCGCCAGCAGGCCCAGCGCCAGTGCCGCCGCGCTGATGCGGCTGCAGGACGGCTCCAGCCACAGCGGGATATGCAGGCCAAGCAGGTTGGCCAGAAGACCGCTGCCGGTGCCAATGATCATCGGGTTGCGCGTCAGTTCCCGCACAAAACCGGCCTGGGCGTGGCGCACCATTGGCCAAATTGCCGCTGCATTGGTGGCCGGTACGCAGACGCCGACCAAAATGGCAATCATTTGCAAGCCCTGCGGGCCGGCCAGACTTTGTGCCAATGCCAGTCCGATAAACGAGTTGAAGCGAAATCCAACCTGGGCGCAGGCCGCGTGCTGGCGCAATTCGACGTGGCGCCGCAGCCAGGGCAGGCGCGGTACAGCGTAGGACATCAGCACGCCGCAACCCGACAGCAGCCAGCCGGCACCGATCAGTTCGGACGCAGCGCGCAGGTCCAGCGTGCTGCGTGTCATGGACTGGAACAGCAGCACTGGCAGCAGAAAGTAATACACCAGGGCATCGACCTGGTTCCACACCGTGCGGTTCAGCGCGGTGTAGCGGCAGACCAGAAAGCCAGCCAGGATCAGGGCAAAGTCGGGAAATAGCAGTTGGACATAGTTCACCCGGCGAGAATAGCAGCCATGTCACCCCAGAACACCCCCATGCAGCAGAGCCAGGCCAGCATCGACACTTTCGTCGATGCCATGTGGCTGGAAGTCGGCCTGGCGAAGAACACGCTGGAGGCTTACCGGCGTGATCTGGCTTTGCTGGCGCAGTGGCTGGCGCAGCAGCAGCGCGACCTGAACAGCACCGGGGTGAATGACTTGCGCGCCTATTTTTCGCAGCGCCACGCTGACACCAAGGCCAGCAGTGCGAACCGGCGCCTGTCGGTGTTCAAGCGCTATTTCCGCTGGGCTCTGCGGGAGCAGTTGCTGAGCGTCGATCCGACCATGGATCTGCAGGCCGCCAAGCAGGCCTTGCGCGTGCCCAAGTCCCTGACCGAGGCGCAGGTCGAAGCCCTGCTGGCGGCTCCCGACACCGACACCGCACTGGGCGTGCGCGACCGCTGCATGCTGGAGCTGATGTATGCCAGCGGTTTGCGCGTGAGCGAGCTGGTCGGCCTGCGCATTTTTCACCTCAGCCTGAACGACGGCGTGTTGCGGGTGCTGGGCAAGGGTTCCAAGGAACGGCTGGTGCCGTTTGGTGAAATTGCGGCTCAGTGGCTGACCCGCTATCTGGCGCAGAGCCGTCCGGAGTTGCTCGGGGCGCAGCAAAGCGAAGACCTGTTTGTCACCACGCGTGGCCGCACGCCCGGCGTGTCGATGTCACGTGTGATGTTTTGGGTCAACGTGAAGCGCTATGCACAGCTGGCGGGTTTGCGCGTGCCCTTGTCGCCGCACACCCTGCGCCACGCCTTCGCCACCCATTTGTTGAACCATGGCGCCGATTTGCGCGCGGTGCAGATGCTGCTTGGGCATGCCGATATTTCGACCACCACCATCTATACCCATGTGGCGCGGGAGCGGTTGGCGCAGTTGCACGCCAAACACCATCCGCGCGCCTGAGCCGGTGCGTTATGGCGTGCTCAGCGTCTCGGCCCAGGCCAGCGCCTGCAGGTGCGCCCAGTTGATTTGCGCGCTGCTCAGACCGAGTGCGTTGGCCGCTGCGGCAAAGGCGGCGTCGTCGCCGGTTTCACAGGCTTCGGTCAGGGCCAGGTAGGGCGCCAAAGGACCGTTGCGCTGCAGCAGCGCCTGGCTGACGCTCTCGGGCAAGGTGACGGTGGCCAGTGCTGCTTCCATGGTCATGCCGAGCATGGCGTCGAGCAGGGAGAACACGCCCACCACAAATGCGTTGTCACCGTCTTCCGGTGTAAGCGATTCGAGCGCCAGCAGTTCCATCAGGCGCCCGCGCACCACCGCGGTGGTGCCGATGGCGGGCGGCGTGTTGCTGTCGTTCGAGGTGGTCATGAGCAGAGCCGCCCATTTGAACAGGCGCTTCAGTCCGAGCAGCATGACGGCGTGTTTGAACGAGGTGACTTCGGTGCGCATGCCAAAGCCGGCCGAGTTGATGAAGCGCAGCAGGTTGAACGACAGCGTTGGATCGTGCTTGAGGACTTCTTCGATTTCGTTGGTGCTGGCCTGTTTGCGCACCAGGTTCAGCAATTGCAGGATGTTGGCCTGGGCCGGGCGGATGCTGCGGCCCTGGACGATGACCGGCCGGGCAAACCAGTTGCCCTGAAACAGCGTGACACCGAGTTCCTTGACCAGTTCGTGTTGCTGGTGGGTCTCTACTTTGTCGGCTATCAGGCGTGCGCTGGACTTGCTTTTTGCCAGCTTGATAAAGGTGCCGATGGCTTCGGGCTTGAGGACCGACAGGTCAAATTTGATGAAGGTTGCCAGCGGCAGCCAGGCCTCGTACGAGCGCGTCAGGATGGAGTAGTCAAAGGACAGGCTGAAGCCGCGCCGCTTGGCTTCCTGCAAGGCGGGCAGGCGGTTGTGTACCTGGTCCACCTGGGACAGCGGCAAGGGCGCAATTTCAAGTACCACGCGCTCGGGTGCGACCAGGTCCAGGTGGCCGCTGGCCAGGCTGTCGTGGGTGCATTTGACGAAAATGGTTTTCTTGCTGGCGAGGGCGTCGTTTTCTGCCAGCGACAGGGCATTGAACAGCAGTTGCGCGTCTTTGGAGGCGCTTTGTTCGCCGGCTTGCATGCTGCGGTCAAACAGCTCGTAGCCAAAAACGGTTTGACCCGAATCCAGAATCGCCTGTCGCGCGATAGCCCGGTTGGCACTGGGATGGGCACTGCTGGCAGGCGCGGAATCTTGGAGTTCGGGCATAGTCTTCTAGCAAGGGAATTGCCGCCATTCTAGACCTAGCCTGAGCCTATTCGAGCGCCTATTCCATTGCCTATTCGGGCGCACGCGCGGGTTTTCTATGCAAAGACTATTCAGCTCGACTGTATTTCCAGGGCCTGCAATTCCTGTTCATCAAAACCGGCCAGTCGGCGTGCTTCCAGGTTGAACGGGCGGCGCAATTTGGGCGGCGCATAGTGCTGTACCAGCGCCGCATAGGTGGCGATCGGGTCGCGCGCTTGTTGCGCGCAGAGCCAGCGGTACCAGTAGTTACCGACTGCGACATGGCCGATTTCTTCGCGCAGTATCAGGTCCAGAATCGGTCCGGCTTTGGCATCGCCGGCGCCAATCAGTTTCTTTTTGACTTGTGGCGAGGCGTCCAGACCCCGGGCTTCGAGGGTTCTGGGGACCAGCGCCATGCGTGCCAGCAGGTTGTCGCTGGTGCGTTCGGCCATGTCCCACAGGCCCTTGTGTGCGTCGAAGTCGCCATAGTCATAGCCATAGCTGCACAGATGGTTGCGTAGCAGCGTGAAGTGCTGCGCCTCTTCCTTGGCAATCCGGCCCCAGTCCTGGTAGAACGGCTCCGGCATGCCGGCAAAGCGGGCCACTGCGTCCAGAGCCAGGTCGATGGCGTTGAGTTCGATGTGCACGATCGAGTGGATCAGCGCCGCGCGTCCCTCGGCGCTGCGCAGCGAGCGTTGTTGCAGTTCGGTGGCCTTGACGTGCCGCGGCCGCAGCGGCCGCCCGGGCACGCCGGGCGGCATTGCGATGGGCGCGTCGGCGCCGCAGGGCAGGCGGGTGTCGAGTGCCAGCGTCAGGCGGGCCTTTTCGCTGGGGCTGGTTTCGAGCAGGGGCCGGATCGCGGCGATGCGGAGCGTTGTCATTGGAGTGCATGCCATGCAAGGAGGATGCAAAGCGTAGCAGAGGCCGGGGCGGCTTTTTCCGGTATCGGGGATGCGGGTGAGGTTCCGTCTCTACAATTCCAGCTTGTTTGAAAAATTTACCTGCAGGAGGCGCAATGGCGATCTACGAACTGGACCAGGTGTGTCCACGTGTGGCTGAGAGTGCCTGGGTCGCCGACAGCGCCCAGGTGATGGGTGATGTGGAACTGGCCAATGAGGTCAGCATCTGGTTCGGCGTGGTGCTGCGTGGCGACACCGACACCATCCGTATCGGTGCCGGCAGCAATATCCAGGACGGCAGCGTGCTGCATGCCGACGCCGGCATGCCATTGACAGTGGGCGCCCAGGTCACGGTCGGCCACAAAGTGATGCTGCATGGCTGCACGATTGGCGACGGGTCGCTGATTGGCATCGGCGCGGTGGTGCTCAATGGCGCCAAAATCGGGCGCGGTTGCATTGTCGGCGCCGGAGCGCTGGTGACCGAGGGCAAGGAGTTTCCCGATGGCTCCATGATTCTGGGCAGCCCGGCCAGGGTGGTGCGGGCGCTGACGCCGGAGCAGCAACAGGGCCTGATTCGCAGTGCCGAGCATTACATTGAAAACGCGCAGCGGTTCCGTACCGGTCTGCACAAAATTGCCTGAGGGAGTAGCGCTTGTCTGAATTGCACAAGTTTTTGTTTGATGGTTTGCCGGTGCGTGGTGTCGTGGTCCGGCTGACCCAGGCCTGGACCGAAATCCTGCGCCGCCGTGCCAGCAACAGCGAGACCGGCGCCTACCCGCCGGCGGTGCGCGACATGCTTGGCGAAATGACTGCGGCGGCGACGCTGATGCAGGCCAATATCAAGTTCGATGGCACCCTGGTGCTGCAGGTCTTTGGTGCCGGCTCGGTGACGCTGGCGGTGGCCGAAGTGCAGGCCGATCTGGCCCTGCGCGCTACCGCCACCACGCGGGCGGCGGTGCCGGACGGGGCCAGCCTGAGTTCCATGGTCAATCTGCATGGCCAGGGCCGCTGTGCCATCACGCTCGATCCACGCACCAAGTTTCCCGGCCAGCAGCCCTACCAGGGCGTGGTGCCGCTGACCGATGCCAACGGGCATGCACTGGACCGCTTCAGCGATGTGTTGCAGCACTACATGCTGCAAAGCGAGCAGCTTGATACCACACTGGTGCTGGCAGCGAATGAACACGTCGCCGCCGGTTTGCTGATTCAGCGCCTGCCGCTGGCGGGCGCCGGCAATCTGGCTGGCAGCATGGTGTCGCGTGAGTCCGAAGCGCAGATCGGTCGCAATGAAGATTACAACCGCATTGCCATGCTGGCGTCTTCGCTCAAGCGTGAGGAGTTGCTGACGCTGGACGTGGATACTTTGTTGCGGCGCCTGTTCTGGGAAGAGCCACTGACCCGTTTTGTGCCTCTGATGGGTGCCGATGGACCGCGCTTTCAGTGCAACTGCAGCCGCGAACGGGTTGGCAAGATGATTGTCGGCCTGGGCCAGGACGAGGTGGCGGAGATTTTGGCCGAACGCGGTGAGATCGAAGTCGCTTGCGAATTTTGTGGCCTGCAATACCGCTTTGACCCGGTCGATTCGGCCGCCCTGTTCGTCGATCCGCTACAGCGCGGCAGCGTCGGTGGTGTGGCGCACTGAAATCAGAGCGCCTTAGTGGTCGGCTGCACGCTGTAGCAAGGTGCTGAACAGGCGCCGTTCGCAAGCTGCGTCGGAACAGTTTTCGCAATTCCAGTGCCAGTCGCTGCCGTGTTCGGGCGCTGCCGACCGGGCGGCTATCTGGTGCGCGATGGCGGCGCGGGCGTTGGCGCTTTGTTGCGCAGCGCTGCCGAACACGCAGGCAAAGGGCAGGGCATGCTGTAGCAGCCATTCGCGCAGGCGCAGTTCAGCGTTGCTGGGGTGCGCACTTTCTGGGGGGAGCAGCAGGCTCAGCGCAAAATCTTGCCGGTGCTTGGTTGCGCTGTGTGCCGGCCACGGTGCGCTGTCGGCAGCGTGCGCTTCGGCCTGCCGCATCAGGGCGCAGTTGGCGTTGATGTGAATCTCAGGCAGCAACTGCTGCAAGGCCGCCGCCTGGGTCTGGCGGGTGCTGGCGCTGGCACCCAGAATGGCAACGCGCATGGTGCTGTCTGGTCCTGTGCGGTGCCAGGCTAGTGCGCGATTTGCACGTAGATTTCGTTGTTTTTCACCATGCCCAACTCGCTGCGGGCTTTTTCCTCGACGATTTCCAGGCCTTCGCGCAGGTCGCGAATTTCTTCGCTCAGGCGGTCATTTTCCAATGCCGCCTGGGCGTTTTCCTGCTTTTGCCGCGTGAGCGAATCCTGCAGCTTGGCCACATTGCGCATGCTGCCCCGACCGAACCACAGCTGCCCATGCAGCACCAGCAGCAGGGCGATCAACACGAGCGGGACAAAACGCAGGCGCATGGCGTGGTTCAGTGATCAGGGCAGGTCAGGGCGGACTTAGCGCAGGTTGTAGAACGCCGCACGGCCCGGGTAGACCGCCACTTCGCCCAAGTCTTCTTCAATGCGCAGCAGCTGGTTGTACTTGGCCATGCGATCGGAACGGCTGATGGAGCCGGTCTTGATCTGGCCGGCATTGGTGCCCACCGCGATGTCGGCAATGGTGGAGTCTTCGGTTTCACCGGAACGGTGGCTGATCACGGCGGTGTAACCGGCGCGCTTGGCCATTTCAATGGCGGCAAAGGTTTCGCTCAGGGTGCCGATCTGGTTGATCTTGATCAGGATCGAATTGGCAATGCCCTTGTCGATGCCTTCCTTGAGGATCTTGGTGTTGGTCACGAACAGGTCGTCACCGACGATCTGCACCTTTTTGCCGAGGCGCTCGGTGAGCAGTTTCCAGCCGTCCCAGTCGCCTTCGGCCATGCCGTCTTCGATGCTGATGATGGGGTACTTGTCGACCCAGGTGGCCAGGATGTTGGTCCACTCTTGCGCGTCCAGCGTCAGGCCTTCGCCGGCCAGGTGGTACTTGCCGTCTTTGTAGAACTCGGAGGCGGCGCAGTCCAGGCCCAGGGCGATTTGTTCACCGGCCACATAGCCAGCCTGGTCGATGGCTTCCAGAATCATCTGGATCGCCGCTTCATGGCTGGGCACGTTGGGCGCAAAACCGCCTTCGTCACCGACCGCCACGCTCATGCCCTTGTCGTGCAGGATTTTCTTCAGGGCATGGAACACTTCGGCGCCGTAACGCAGCGCTTCGCGGAAGCTTGGTGCGCCGACCGGAATAATCATCAGCTCTTGCAGATCGAGGTTGTTGTTGGCGTGCGCGCCACCATTGACCACGTTCATCATCGGCACCGGCATTTGCACGGCCGACATGCCGCCAAAATAACGGTACAGCGGCAGGCCGGCTTCTTCGGCGGCGGCGCGGGCCACGGCCATGGAAACGGCCAGCATGGCATTGGCGCCCAGGCGCGACTTGTTGTCGGTGCCGTCCAGGTCAATCAGGGTCTTGTCCAGGAAGGCCTGTTCGCAGGCATCCAGGCCGAGCACGGCTTCGGAGATTTCGGTGTTGATGTGTTCCACCGCCTTGAGCACGCCCTTGCCCAGATAGCGCTTCTTGTCACCGTCACGCAGCTCAATGGCTTCGCGCGAACCGGTGGAGGCGCCGCTCGGCACGGCGGCGCGGCCCATGGTGCCGGATTCCAGCAACACATCACATTCGACGGTGGGGTTGCCACGCGAATCCAGAATTTCGCGGCCGACGATATCAACAATTGCGCTCATCACTTTTCTCTCTAATAAAAAAATAAATAACGAAAACTTTCATCCATTTTGACTTTGGGAAATGGTTTTCACTCAGTCGAAATAGTTCTCCAGAAAGGGGGTCTTCTTGGTCACACGGTCCAGTTCCAGCAGGGTTTCCAGCAGCGCCTTCATATGGCGCAGGGGGACGGCGTTGGGGCCGTCGCTCAGGGCCTTGCTCGGGTCCGGATGGGTTTCCATGAACAGGCCAGCGACACCGGCGGCGACTGCCGCACGCGCCAGCACCGGCACCATTTCGCGCTGACCGCCGCTGCTGCCACCGAGGCCGCCGGGCAGTTGCACCGAATGGGTGGCATCAAACACCACCGGGGCGCCGGTGTCGCGCATGATTGCCAGCGCGCGCATGTCGCTCACCAGGTTGTTGTAGCCAAAGCTGGCGCCGCGTTCGCAGGCCATGAAGTTGTCGGTTTCCAGGCCGGCGGCCAGGGCCGCTGCACGGGCCTTGTCGATGACATTTTTCATGTCCGAAGGTGCCAGGAACTGGCCCTTCTTGATGTTGACCGGCTTGCCGGTCTGGGCCACGGCGTGGATGAAGTCGGTCTGGCGGCAGAGGAAGGCCGGGGTTTGCAGCACATCGACCACGGCGCAGACCTGGGGCAGTTGCTCCGGGCTGTGCACATCGGTGAGGATCGGTAAACCGAGTTCGCGCTTGACCTTGGCCAGAATTTCCAGGCCCCGTTCCATGCCGGGGCCGCGGAAAGTGGTGCCGCTGGAGCGGTTGGCCTTGTCGAAACTGCTTTTGAAGATGAAGGGAATACCTAATGCCGCGGTGATTTCCTTCAGCGTGCCGGCGGTGTCCATCTGCAATTGTTCCGACTCGATCACGCAGGGACCGGCGATCAGGAAGATCGGATGCTGCAGGCCGACTTCAAATCCACAGAGTTTCATATCAGGCGGCCACTTTCAGGCTTTTGCCGGCGGCATGCTGGTCCAGCGCAGCGCGGATAAAGGCGTTGAACAGCGGGTGGCCGTCCCATGGCGTGGACTTGAATTCCGGGTGGAACTGTACGCCCACATACCAGGGGTGTACCGTTTGCGGCAATTCGATGATTTCGGTGAGTTGTTCGCGCTGGGTCAGCGCCGAAATCACCAGGCCGGCGCTGCGCAGCTGGTCCAGGAAGTTGACGTTGGCTTCGTAGCGGTGGCGGTGGCGCTCGGTGACGACCGGGCCGTAGATTTTGCGCGCCAGGGTGTTCTCGGCGACGTCGGAGCTTTGTGCGCCCAGGCGCATGGTGCCGCCCAGGTCGGAGTCTTTGTTGCGCGTCTTGATGGTGCCGTCCGCGTCCTTCCACTCGGTAATCAGGGCGATCACCGGGTGCTGGGTGAGGCTGTCAAACTCGGTGCTGTTGGCGTCTTTCAGACCGGCCACGTGGCGTGCGAATTCGATGGTGGCGACCTGCATGCCCAGGCAGATGCCCAGGTAGGGCAGCTTGTTTTCACGGGCGTAGCGGGCCGCGCAAATCTTGCCTTCGATGCCGCGCTTGCCAAAGCCGCCAGGCACCAGGATGGCGTCAAAGCGGGCCAGCTGGCTGACGCTGTCGGAGGTGATGGTTTCCGAGTCGATGTATTCGATGCGCACCTTGGCGTGGTTTTTCATGCCGGCGTGGCGCAGTGCTTCGTTGAGCGACTTGTAGCTGTCCGACAGATCGACATACTTGCCGACCATGGCGATGGTGACTTCGCCTTGCGGGTGTTCGGTTTCATACACCAGGTCGTCCCAGCGCTTGAGGTTGGCCGGCGGCGTATTCAGGCGCAGCTTGTCGCAGATCAGGCCGTCCAGGCCTTGTTCGTGCAGTACGCGCGGCACTTTGTAGATGGTGTCCACGTCCCACATCGAGATCACGCCCCATTCCGGCACGTTGGAGAACAGCGAAATCTTTTGCCGTTCTTCTTCGGGAATAGGACGGTCGGCGCGGCAGATCAGGGCGTCGGCCTGGATGCCGATTTCGCGCAGCTGCTTGGCGGTATGCTGGGTCGGCTTGGTTTTGAGTTCGCCGGCAGCGGCAATCCAGGGCACATAGCTCAGGTGCACGAAGGCGCTGTTGTTGGGGCCGAGCTTGAGGCTCATCTGGCGTACAGCTTCCAGGAACGGCAGCGACTCGATGTCACCCACGGTGCCGCCGATTTCGACAATTGCCACGTCCACCGCGTCGGGTTCGCCAAAGCGCGCACCGCGCTTGACGAATTCCTGGATTTCGTTGGTCACATGCGGAATCACCTGTACCGTCTTGCCAAGGTAGTCGCCACGGCGCTCCTTGTCCAGCACACTCTTGTAGATCTGGCCGGTGGTGAAGTTGTTGGATTTGCGCATGCGCGTTTCGATGAAACGCTCGTAATGGCCCAAGTCGAGATCAGTTTCAGCGCCATCGTC
>CAIUDG010000071.1 GCA_903897925.1 uncultured beta proteobacterium
GCCGGTGACGACACCCTGCACGGCCTCGGCGGCAGCGACCATCTGGATGGCGGTGAGGGCCATGACACCATTTACGCCGGTGACGGCAACGACAAGGTCATCGGCGGCGCAGGTAACGACGCCCTCGACGGCCAGGTCGGTGACGACGAACTCGATGGCGGCGACGGCGACGACACCCTGACCGATACCCAGGGCAACAACATCCTCAAGGGCGGCGCCGGCAATGACCGCATCTCCGGGCGCGGTCACTTCGAAGGAGGCAGCGGGGATGACGAACTCACCGCTACCGACTCCAACTCCAGCGACACCTACGTCTTCAATCTGGGCGACGGCAAGGACACCATCCTCGACTACGGCTACGTCTGGCTAAAGGACTGCATCCGCTTCGGCCCCGGCATCGCACCCTCTGCCATCACGTTGCACCGCGAAGGCAACAACCTGCTGTTTCGCATCAGCGACACCGACCAGATCACCGTCAAGAACTGGTACGTCCACGACAACCACTACATCGAACAACTGAAGTTCGCCGAGGACACCCCCTTGGACCTTCCCGCAATGCATGACCTGTCCGCGGACACATTCCTCGGCACTGAAGGCAATGACGACCTCCAGGGCTGGGACGGCATCGACAACATCGAGGCGCCGGCCGGTGATGACACCCTGAGCAGCCTCGACGGCCATGACTATCTGGATGGCGATGAGGGCCATGACACCATTTACACTGACGACGGCAATGACACACTCGTATGTTGTGCCGGCAACGACGCACTGGACGGCGAAACCGACGACGACGAACTCGATGGCGATGACACCCTGATCGATATCGAGGGCGACAATCTCTTCAACGACGGTGCCGGCAATGACCACATCTCAGAGCGCGGCAGCTTCGAAGGCGGCACGGAGGATGACGAGCTCACCGACCCCAACTCCAGCGACACCTATTCCTTCAACCTGGGCGAAGACAACAACCTGCTGTTGCACATCAGCGACAGCGACCAAATCACCGTCAAGAACTGGTACGTCAGCAGCTATTACCAGATCGAAAGCATAGTCTTCGCCGACAAAACCCAGTGGGACCCAGCCACCATCCACAGCCTGCCACTGGCCAGCTACAGCGGCACCGACGGCGACGACCAAATGCAGGGCAGCGACGGCGTTGACCACCTGGACGGCGGTGCCGGCAAGGACACGCTCATAGGCGGCAAGAACAATGACACCTATTACTTCGGCCGGGGCTATGGGCAGGACACCATCATTGACCACGACAGCAGCCCCGGCAACGTCGATACCTTGAAACTCGGCAAGTCCATTGACAAGCACGATCTGTGGCTCAGCCGCTCCGGCCAGAACCTGCGTGTCGCCATACTGGGCAGCGCTGACTATGTCGACCTGTCAAACTGGTTCCTGGGCAGCGAACACCAGATAGAGCAGATCCGCTTTGTCAACGACGACACCCTGAGCATGAGCGATATCGACACCTTGGTACAGGCCATGGCCGGCTTCGGCGCACCGGCAGCCAGCCACACACGCTGGCAGTACCACGCCCAGGGCGACCATCAGGCGCTGATTGCGATGGCGCACTAAGCCTGCGCGGGGCGGCAGAAACTGCGCGTTTTCAGCGCCAGACTAATGCCCCCCGCCCAGATACGCCGCCTTCACCGCCGGGTCGTCACGCAGTTGGCTGGCTTCGCCGTGCACCGATATACGACCGTTCTCCAGCACATAGCCGTAGTCAGCCACTTTCAGCGCTGCCGCCGCAAACTGCTCCACCAGCAGCATGGTGACGCCACGTGACTTCAGATCACTGATGATGCGGAACACTTCTTCCACCAGAATCGGCGCCAGTCCCATCGACGGCTCGTCGAGCAGCACAATTTCCGGGTTCAGCATCACCGCCCGGGCCATCGCCAGCATCTGCTGCTCGCCCCCCGACAGCGTGCCGGCAAGCTGGTTGCGCCGCTCTTTCAGGCGCGGAAACAGTTCCAAAGCGCGCTCCAGGTCACCCGCCACATCGCCCTTGGGGCGACTGCCGGTAAGGCGCGCAAAGGCGCCCAGAATCAGGTTGTCGGTCACCGTCATGGTGGCAAATACACGCCGCCCTTCGGGGGAATGCGCCAGCCCGAGCTTGGCGATGGTGTAGGACTCCAGCCCATCGACGCGCTTGTCATGCAAGGTGATGCTGCCCGCCGTGGGTTTGATCATGCCGGAGATGGCACGCATGGTGGTGGTCTTGCCGGCACCATTGGAGCCGATCAGAGTCACCACCTTGCCTTGCGGCACGTCGATCGATATGCCATGCAACACCTGCACCTTGCCATACCCGGCTTCCAGATTTTTGATACTCAACATAGTGAATCCTGTGTCCTTGTTGTGGCCTAGGCCGCGCTGCCACCCAGATAGGCTTCAATCACTTTGGGATCGGCCTGGACCTCGGCCGGCTTGCCATCGGCAATCTTCTGGCCGAAGTCGAGCACCGATACGGCATCGCAAATGCCCATCACCACGTCCATGTGGTGTTCAATCAGGATCACGGTGATGCCGTGGTCGCGGATCTTGCGAATGATGGTCACCAGCTCTTTGATGTCGGGCGCCGTCAGGCCGGCGGCCGGCTCGTCCAGCAACAGCAGCTGCGGGTCCAGCGCCAACGCACGGGCGATTTCCAGCAGGCGCTGCTTGCCATAGGGCAGGTTGCGGGCTTCTTCGTTGGCCAGATCGGCCAGCCCAACAAACTGGATCAGACCCAGCCCGCGCGCCACCGAAGCCGCCTCTTCACGCCGGTAACGCGGACTGTGCACGGCCACGTCAAGAATGTTGCTGGCAAAACTGTGGTGCAGACCGACCTGCACATTTTGCAATGCCGTCATTTCTCCGAACAGCTGCACGTTCTGGAAGGTGCGCGCAATCCCCGACAGGGCGATGTCGGAGGAGGTGCGACCGACCACCGAGCGGCCGGCAAACTCAATGCTGCCGCCAGTCGGCACATAGATGCCGGTCAGCACATTCATCATGGTGCTCTTGCCCGAGCCATTCGGTCCGATCAGGCCGTGGATGGTGCCGCGCTTGACGCGCAGGTCCACCTGGTTGATGGCTTTCAGGCCACCAAACTGCATCAGCACGCCCTTGGCAATCAGCAGGTCCTGGCCTTCTCCCACCTGGCCGGTATTGGCCGCCACCATGATGGCGTCCTGGCCGGCATCAACGTCGGCGTAGGACTGGCCGCTGTGGCGCGTTGCCTTGCGCAACCACAAACTGCGCACAAAGCCGACAATGCCGTCCTGCAGGTAATACACCACGAACAAAATCATCAGCCCGAAAATACTCAGCCGCCAGTCGGTGATGGACTCCAGCCAATAGGAAAACAGCGCCAGTGCCAGCGTGCCGACCACCGGCAGCGCCATCTCCCGCACCGTGGTTTTCTGGCGCCACACGGCAATCCCTGCGCCCAGCGCCATCAGCAGCGCCAGCCCGCTGGAGACCATACGAAACATCTCCAGATCGTCCAGCAGCTTGGGCAGAATCACAATAATGGCCGCGCCCAGCAGGGACCCGGCACGGCTCTTGCGCCCGCCCATGATGACGGCTAGCAGGAACAGCACAGTGAGTTCAAAGTTGTAGGTGTTGGGCGAAATGTATTGCTCGGAATAGGCATACAAGCATCCGGCCAGACCGGCAAATCCGGCACTCACGACAAAGGCGAATACCTTGTACATATAGACCGATACGCCCATACAGTCGGAGGCCACCGGGCTGCCGCGCAGGGCTTCGAAGGCACGCCCCAGCTGCGACTTCAATATCCGGTCCACCACTACCAGCGACAGCACCATCAGCGCCAGCACCAACCAGTAAAAGCCATGCTCATCGAGTTGCACCCCGGCAATCGAGGGCTTGGGCACCTTGATGCCGAGCGGGCCTTCGGTGAGGAAGTCCATCTCGTTGATCAGGATCTGGATGATGGTGCCAAACGCCAGCGTCACCATCGCCAGGTACGGGCCGGTAACGCGCAAGGCCGGCAGCGCCAGCAGGGCACCAAACGCTGCGGTCACGCCAATGCTGGCCGGAATGATCAACCACAGCGGCAGGCCGAGCTTGAGGAACAGCACCCCGGCGGTGTAGGACCCGACCCCGAACAGACCAGCGTGGCCAAGCGACACCTGGCCGGTGTAGCCGACCACGATGTCCAGACCGAACAGCAAAATGGCGTAAATCATGATCGTGCCGACCATGTGGATGTAATAAGGGTTGCCGGTAAACAGGGGCACGCTGGCCAACACTGCCGTTCCGACCACACCCGTTAGCAAAGACAAACGGCTCATGGCTTCAGACTTTCTTGATGGCAGTTTTGCCGAACAGACCGGAGGGCTTGAGCGCCAGCACCAGCAACAACAACACCAGGCCAGGCACATCCTTGTAGCCGGTGGAGAGATAAAAACCGGTGGTGGTTTCGGCGACGCCCAAAATAATGCCGCCGACAATAATGCCCATGCCACTGGTCAGGCCCCCGATGATGGCCACGGCAAAGGCCTTCAGGCCCAGCACCGCACCCATGGTGGCACCGGTCAGCGTCAACGGCGCAATCAGCGCACCGGCAAAGGCCGCCGTGGCGCTCGACAGGGCATAGGAAAAGGTGATCACCAGGCCGGTGTTGATGCCCATCAGCTTGGCCGCATCGCGGTCGTTGAAGGTCGCCACCACTGCCTTGCCGTAAATCGTTTTGCGGTTGAAAAACTCCACTGCCAACATCATCACAATGGCACCGGCGACCACCAAAATTTCCATCGGCAGCACATTGGCGCCGAGAAATTTCAGCGGCGCCTCAGGCAGCGGCGATGGGAAGCGCAGGTCATCGCGGCCCCAGATGTTTTCCGCCACGTTTTTGAAAATGATGCCCAGCGCTATGGTTGACATGATCCAGCCGAATTCGCTCTTGATCTTGATCGCCGGGGCCACGCCGATGCGCTCCACCACCGCCCCCTGCAGCAGGCCAAAGGCCACCACCATTGGCAGCATGAGCCAGAAATTGACGCCCATATTCACCAGCGTCAATCCCACCATGGCGCCCAGCATCAGCGCATCACCTTGGCCAAAGTTCAGGGTGTCTGAGGTCTGAAAGGTCAGCTGGTAGCCAAAGGCAATGACCGCATAGATCATGCCCAGCGCAATACCGCTGTAGACCAGTTGAAGAAGAATTTCCATGGTGCAGACTCACATATAAAAATCAAGCAATACCAGGCCGTCAAGGCCAAAAAAAGCACCGCAGCGGCCGTGTTGACCGGTGCGATGCCTGATCCGAAGATCGTGCGCCAAAACGCTTACTTCTTGCCCGTCAGTGCGCCACTGGCGTTGACATCTTTCATGCGCACTTCGGACGCCTTCTTCTGGTCTGCCGGGTAGGCGTACACCACGCGCTGGCCTTTGACTTCACCGAACACCGGAATGTTGGCTGTAATGGCCTCGTGGTCCTTTGCCGTAAACGGTTTGATATAGGTCGTCACCACGCCGTCAACCGGCGTCTTCAGGTCTTCCAGCGCGGCCTTGATCTTCGGACCGTCGGTGCTGTTGGCTTGTTTGATGGCAGCCGCCAGCAGGTAGATCGAGTCGTAGCCCTGGGCTGCGGACACTGGCGAATCGATGCGTGAATTCTTCGGGTTGAAGGTGCGCAGATAGCTGGTGATGAAGGCATTGCGCTTGGGCGTGGTCGGCTCCTGGATGAAGGTTTGCGGCATGCGCGCACCTTCGCCGCCGGGGCCGGCGTTGTCGATGTAATTGGCCATGGACAGCGTCCAGCTGCCAACCATGGGCACCTTCCAGCCGAGCTTGGTCATGCCGTTGGTGATTTGTGCCAGTTCCGGTCCGATGCCGTAGGTCAGCACCACGTCGGCACCGGCTTCCTTGGCCTTGAGCAGCTGTGCCGTCATGTCCACATCTTTGATGTTGAACTTTTCAATTGCCACCGCTTTCACGCCCTTGAGCGCCAGTGCCTTTTCCAGGTCGGCACGGCCGAGCTGGCCGTAGTTGGTGGAGTCCGACAGAATTGCCACTTTCTTGAAGCCACGGCGTGTGACAGCCTCTTCCACAATCATTGGCGCCTGAATGCTATCGTGCGCGGCGTTGCGGAAAATATAATTTTCCGGCTGGTCATCGAATTGGTGCGTGATCAGCGAGCCGGTGGCCACGTTATTCATCACCGGAATCTTGGCTTCCTGGTAGAAACGCTGCGAGGCCAGCGCCACGCCGGTATTGATAAAGCCAACGGTGGCGGTGACCTTTTCCTTGTTGATCAGTTCCTGGGCGATCTGCACGCCACGCTCGTTCTTGGCCTCGTCATCGCGTTCCACCATCTGCAGTGGCCGGCCCAGCACGCCGCCGGCCTTGTTGATTTCTTCCACCGCCAGCTTGACGCCGTCGCGCATGCTCACGCCCATGGAAGAAGATCCGCCAGTGAAGGGGCCACTGACACCGATCTTGATTGGGTCTGCCGCTTGTGCCAGACCGGAAAGGCTGAGCACCGCAGCGGCCAATGCGACCTGGGAAGCGAGTTTTGCAAAACGATTGGGCATGTTGTCTCCAAGACTGTAATGAGGGTAAACAAATACGCGCCTGAAGCAGCCGCTCCAAGTTGCCTCGTAATCTATACGAATTCATCAATTTATGTCTTGGTGCTTTCCAGCAGCGCCAGAGAAAATTTGGCAGTTTGGCCTGAAGAAATTTCAGCGTCGAGCGCAAAAAATTAAAACTGCGCACAAAGCGAGGGTTTACCCCGACCCTAGAATCGTCCGACCCATGCCGCCCAACTCCACCCCCCTGTTTCACGAAATCCGCGCCCTGTGGCTGCTGGCCTGGCCGATCCTGATCGGCCAACTCGCCACCATCGGCATGTCCGTCACCGACGTCACCATGGCCGGCCATGCCTCGGCGCAAGACCTGGCCGGGGTGTCGCTTGGCGTATCGATATGGAACATGATCATTCTGACCCTGATGGGGCTGCTGCTGTCGGTCAATCCACTGGTGGCCCACCACATCGGCGCGCAGCGCCATGCCGAGGTGCCACAGCTGGTGCGCCAGGCGCTGTGGAAAGCGCTGCTGGTCGGGCTGCTGGCCTGCCTGATTGCCAACCTGGCGGCAACCGTCTTTGCGCTGATGGACCTGGAACCCCGGGTGCGTGCGGTGGCGACCCAGTTTGTTCATGTCACCAGTGGCGCCCTGCCGGCCTTTGCCGCCTACCGCGTGCTCTACGGTTACAGCACCAGCATCAACCAGACCAAACCGATGATGGTGGTGGCTCTGCTGGCCTGCGCGCTCAACCTGCTGCTGAACTGGCTGCTGGTATTTGGCCACCTGGGGCTGCCAGCGCTGGGCGGTGTCGGCTGCGCCTGGTCGACCCTGCTCTGCATCTGGTTTCAATTGCTGGCCCTGCTCTGGTGGATGCGGCGCAGCCCGGCCTACCGCAGCACCTGGCCGCTGGGCCGTTTCGAATCACCGCATGGTCCCACCCTGCGTCACCTGTTTCGACTCGGCCTGCCGATCGGCGTCACCTATTTCGCCGAAACCAGTGCCTTCAGCCTGATTGCGCTGCTGATTGCCAAATTCGGCAGCACCCAGGTGGCGGCACATGCAATCGCGCTCAACTTCACCTCCTTTACTTTCATGGTGCCGCTCAGCCTGGGCCTTGCCCTGCTGACCCGGGTCGGCCAAAGTCTGGGCGCCCAGGACAGCCATGGCGCACGCTTTCGGGCCTGGGTTGGCGTCGGCATGACGCTGGTGATTGCCAGTGTGGCGGCGCTGTCCATGTACCTGGGTCGGCACCAGATCGCCCAGGCCTACACCAATGACCCGCAGGTGGCCGCCCTGGCGGCGCAGCTGCTGGTACTGGCCGCCCTGTTCCAGTTTTCCGATTGCACCCAGGTCGTCACCAGCTGTGCCATCCGCGGCTACAAAATCACCCGCGCGCCGATGCTGCTGCACCTGACGGCGTTCTGGGGCTTCTCGCTGCCGCTGGGTTTTCTCTGGGGCCGTGCGCCCGCCTGGCTGCCGTTGGCACCGGCCACGCCACTGGCGGCCCAAGGCTTCTGGATGGCACTGAATGTCGGCCTGACCATCGCCGCCGTCGGCCTGGTGCTGATGCTGCGCCGCATTGCTGCGCAGCATGCGGCACACGCATAAGCTACGCTCACCCCCATGCACACATCCGCTTCCGCCATGTCCAGCCGCCTGATCGTGCTGACCCTGACCCTGTTATTGGGCTTGCAGCCCATGACCACCGACCTCTATCTGCCAGCCCTGCCGGGCCTGGTGCAAGACCTCGGCGCCAGCATGGCGCAGGCCCAGCTGACCCTGACCGCGCTGCTGCTCGCCTTCGGCCTGTCCCAGCTGGTCTGGGGGCCGCTGTCAGACCGCTTTGGCCGGCGCCCGATTTTGCTGATCGGGCTGCTGGCCTACGCCCTGGCAGCGGTTGGCAGTGCCCTGTCGCAGACCATGGACCAGCTGATTCTGTGGCGCACCGTCCAGGGCGCCGCCATGGGTGCGGGCGTAATGTGCGCGCGGGCCATCGTGCGCGACCTGTATGCCCCGGCGCGTGGCGCCAACGTGATGTCGCAAGGCCTGAGCGGCCTCGGACTGATTGCCTGCGTGGCGGCACCGCTGGGCGGACTGGTCACGGCCTGGTTCAACTGGCATGCGGCGCTGCTGGTGCTGGCCGTGTTTGGCACGCTGACCCTGGCGCTGCTGTCCTGGAGCTTTCAGGAAAGCATTCCGCACCACAATCCACACGCCCTGCAGCCAGCGCGCCTGCTGGCCAACTGGTGGATGATTCTGCGCAACCCCACCTTTCTGGCCTATTCGGCGCTGTCCACCGCCAGCTACGGCGGCCTGTTCACCTTTCTGGCCTCGTCATCGTTTGTCTTCATCCAACTGCTCGGCTACAGCACCACGCAGTACGGGCTGTTCATGTTCACCAACTCACTGATTTACCTGATCGGCACCTTTCTGTGCCGGCGCATGATCAAGCGCTGGGGTGTGCCGCGCAGCGTCATGCTGGCCGCACTGCTGTCACTCGGCGGCGGTTGCGGCATGGCGCTGCTGGCGCTGAGCAACTGGCACAGCGGCTGGGCCGTGATGTTGCCCATGGGCGCGTTTATTCTGGGCCACGGCATTCACCAGCCCTGCGGCCAGAGCGGCGCCGTCGGGCCGTTCCCGCAAGTCGCCGGCACCGCGTCGGCGCTGAACGGCTTCATGATGATGCTGGCGGCATTTGCCATGGGCCAGTGGCTGGGCCGGCACATGGACGGCACCGTGTTCCCGCTGGCCTACGGACTGTGTTTCTGGGGCACCCTGGTGGCACTGAGTGCCTGGACCCTGGTGCGCCGCTATGGCCATGGCTGAACCCACACTGCCCTTGCACATCGCCCTGGCCGGCCCAACGGCCAGCGGCAAAACAGCGGCGGCGCTGGCCATCGCGGCACGCTATCCGGTGGAAATCATCAGCGTCGATTCGGCCCTGGTGTACCGCGGCATGGACATTGGCAGTGCGAAGCCGAGCCTGGCCGAACAGGCGCTGGTGCCGCACCACCTGATCGATATCCGCGACCCGCTGCAAGCCTACAGTGCGGCCGAATTCGTGCGCGACGCCAGCGCCCTGATCCGCGCCATCAGCGTGCGTGGCCGGTTGCCGCTGCTGGTCGGCGGCACCATGCTGTATTTCAAAGCCCTGGCCGATGGCCTGGACGACATGCCGCCAGCCGATCCAGCCCTGCGCCAGCAACTCGAACAGGAAGCCGCCGCGTGCGGCTGGCCGGCGCTGCACGCCGCCCTGGCCGCCGTTGATCCGGTCACGGCACAACGCCTGGCACCGGCCGACAGCCAGCGCATCCAGCGCGCGCTGGAGGTCTACCGCCTGACCGGGCGGCCACTGTCGAGCTTTCACCGCCAGCCATCTGCAGGCGCCACTGCCAGCCACACCAGCGATACCAGCACCACACAGCGCGTACTGATTTCGCTGGAACCCGAACAGCGCAGCTGGCTGCATGAACGCATTGCCCTGCGCTTTGACAGCATGCTGGAAGCCGGTTTTCTGGACGAAGTCAGGACCCTGCGCGGACGCGGCGATCTGCACCCGAACCTGCCCTCCATGCGTTGCGTTGGCTACCGCCAGGCCTGGGAGGCGCTGGACGACGGCAGCCCGGCGGCGCTGCTGCAATGGCGTGAACGCGGCATCATTGCCACGCGCCAGCTGGCCAAACGCCAGATCACCTGGCTGCGCTCCATGCCCGAGCGCCTGGCCATTGCCTGCGACCAGCCTGGTGCCCTGGACCAGGTGCTGCAGTGCGTGGCACAGGCGCTGGAACGCTCCAGTAACGGGAACCCCTGAGACCATGTCCCGCAACACGCCGCTCGCCGTCGACCTGCAGCAACTGGCCAAGCATTACGCCGACACGCCAGTGTTTCGCGATGTCAGTCTGCAGGTCAGCCCGGGCGAGCTGGTCGCCATCGTCGGCGAATCCGGCGTTGGCAAATCAACACTGCTCAACTGCATGGCCGGACTCGACACCTGGGACCAGGGCCGGCTGCACATCGCCGGACAAGACCTGGCCAGCCTGGACCCGGACGCCCGGGCCCAGCTGCGCCGCGCCCACCTGGGCTTTGTCTTTCAGGCCTTTCACGTGCTGCCGCACCTGGACGTGGCGCAAAACGTCGGCCTGCCGCTGCTGCTGCTAGGCCGGCCCGACGCGCGCCGCGTGCAACAGATGCTGGACGCCATGGACCTCGGCGCGCTCGGGCTTCGCCTGCCGCACCAGCTCAGTGGCGGCCAGCTGCAACGGGTCGCCATCGCCCGCGCACTGGTACACCAGCCGCAATTGCTGCTGGCCGACGAACCCACCGGCAACCTTGACCCCGACACCGCCCAGCGCGTGCTGCAAACCCTGGTGTCCCAATGCCGCAGCCATGGCAGTGCCCTGGTGCTGGTGACGCACTCCAGCACCGCCACGGCACAGGTGGACCGCGTGCTGCGCCTGACGCCCCAGGGCCTGCAAGCGCCAGCTGCGCACAGCAACTGCCATTCCTGACAAAGTTGCAACGCAAATACCACACGACCATGGCCCACTAGCGCGGTGTCGCAATTCGAGGAGTACTTGTCACCATGGGTTGGAAAATGTCACGTCTCTCATCCAGCCTGTGGGGCCTGCTGCGCGAGCCCGACAGCCTGTCCACCGCCAGCCAGGCGCTCGAAGACATCCGCGAAGCAATGCTCACCTGCATGTCGCACTGCCTGAACGGCAGCAGCACACGCCCGGCCGTCTGGGGCAAGGTGCTCTACGCCAAAGACATCCAGTCCCTGTGGTATCTGCGCAGTGACGTGATGCAAATGCTGTCCCAGCACAGCAACGAAGCCGCGGCATCCCGCGCACTGGACCGCATCACCCCGCTGTTCAACGGACACATACCGCCGCTCCTGTTCCGCGCCGCGCGCCAGCGCCGTTAAACCGGTCAGCAGCACGAACCGGGGCCCTGCCCGCACAATCGGGGCATGCGCTCTCCGCTCTGGGCCCTGCTCAGCACCTATTCCCTGCAGGAACTGCGCCAGAATCCCTGGCGCAACGCCGCCGCCATTCTGTCCGTGATGCTTGGCGTGGCGCTGGCGTTTTCGGTGCACCTGATCAACGCCAGTGCGCTGGACGCTTTTTCGCAGGCCTTGCGTTCAAGCACCGGCCAGGCCGACCTGGAACTGCAAAGCATGCGCGGTAACGCTGCCATCCCGCTGACCTGGTACGCACAACTGCTGCACCACCCGAACGTGGCACTGGCGCTGCCGCTGCTCGAGCGCAGCAGCAGCGCCCTGCTGCGGCGCAACGGCAGCGTGCAGGGCGTTGCATTGCGGGTGCTCGGCGTCGACAGCCTGCGCGTGGCCCAGCTGGCACCCGACTTGCAACCACAGGTGCACAGCCCCGGCGGCCGCCTGGACCTGCTCGGGCCGGACCAGGTCTTCCTCAACCCCAGCGCTCGTGCCGCACTGGGCAGCGGCCCGCTGCAGTTGCAACTGGGCCAGCGGCTGGCCACGTTGCAGATTGCTGGCAGCGTCAGTGCCAGCGGTGCGCCGCTGGCGGTGATGGACATTGCCGCGGCGCAGGAACTGTTTGCCACACCGCAACAGCTGACGCGGATCCAGCTGCGCCTGCGGCCTGGCGTCGAACGCGGCGCCTTCATCCAATCGATGCAAGCGCGTGCGGACTGGAGCGCCGACCTGCTGCTGGCGGCTCCCGAGGCGGCGACCCAACGCAGCGAACAGATGTCGCGCGCCTACCGCGTCAACCTGACGGTGCTGGCGCTGATGGCCCTGTTCACCGGGGCCTTTCTGGTGTTTTCCGTGCTGTCCCTGAGCATTACCCGACGCGCGCGCCAGTTTGCCTTGCTGGCGGTGCTGGGCCTGACCAGCGGCCAGCGCCTGCGGCTGGTGTTGCTGGAAGCCACGCTGCTGGGCGCGCTGGGCAGTGTGCTGGGCATTGCCCTGGGCAGCGCGCTGGCGGCGCTGGCTTTGCGCTGGCTTGGCGGCGACCTTGGGGGCGGCTATTTCTCCAGCCAGACGCCGGCTTTGCAGTGGCATGTGGGCGCCGCCCTGGCCTTCGCCAGCCTCGGTCTGGGCGCCGCCTGGGCCGGTGCCTGGTGGCCGGCGCGCCTGGCCCAGCAACTGGCGCCAGCGCAAACCCTGAAGGGCCTGGACAGCGCCGCGCCCGCAAATAGCACCCACTGGCTCGGCCCGGCACTGCTGCTGGTCGGCGCCGGGCTGACCGGTTTGCCGCCGGTCGGCGGCATCGCCCTGGCGGCCTACTTCAGCATTGGCCTGCTGTTGCTGGGCGGCATTATCAGCCTGCCCGGACTGATCGGGCTTGCCTTGAACCGCATCGCGCCCTGGGTCCAGCACCGGCCGCTGGCTTTGCTGGCGGTGGAACGCGCGCGCCGGGTGCGTGGCAGCGCCGCCATGGCGGTCAGTGGCATTGTTGCGGCGCTCAGTCTGGCGGTGGCCCTGACAGTGATGGTCAGCAGTTTCCGCGATTCCGTGACGCAATGGCTAGACAGCATGTTGCCGGCCCCGCTGTACCTGCGCAGCAGCACCGGCGGCAGCAACAGCAGTGCCTACCTGGACGATGCCTTTGTCCAGGCCGCCGCCAGCGTCCCTGGCGTCGAGCGGCTGCGCGCCCAACACAGCGAGACCTTCAGCCTGCAGCCCGCACTGCCGGCCCTGACGCTGCTGGTGCGGCCCTTGCACGACGGCCCGCTGGGCACGCTCAACCTGCCGCTGCTGCAGCCGGCACTGCCGGTGCCGTCCGCCTGCATCGGAATTTATGTCAGCGAGGCGCTCCTCGACCTGTATGGCGCGCGCGCCGGTAGCGCCTTCGCACCATTGCAAGGCGCCTTTCCTGGCGCGCCCGGGGCGCCGGCGCCGTGTTTTTTCGTTGCCGGCGTCTGGCGCGACTACGCGCGCCAGTTCGGCAGCATTGCCATCGATCTGGCCGACTACACCCGGCTGCGCGGTGCGCCGCACAGCACCGACCTGGCGCTCTGGCTGCGGCCCGATGCCGACCCGGCCCAGGTCGAACAAGCGCTGCGCCAACAGGCCCAGCGCAGCACTGCCACGCCCGACAGCAGTGCCGCCGATTTGCTGGAATTTTCCAGCAGCGCCGAAATCCGCCAGCGCACGCTGCAGATCTTTGACCGCAGCTTTGCCGTCACCTACTGGCTGCAGACGGTGGCAATTGGTATCGGCCTGTTTGGCGTCGCCGCAAGCTTCAGCGCGCAGGTGCTGGCGCGACGCAAAGAGTTTGGCTTGCTGGTGCACCTGGGCCTGCGCAGGCGCCAGATTTTGCAACTACTGGCGGCCGAAGCACTGGTCTGGACCAGCCTGGGCAGCCTGGCCGGCATAGCGCTGGGCCTGCTGGTGTCCGAAGTGCTGGTGCGGGTAGTGAATCCGCAAAGCTTTCACTGGAGCATGGACCTGAGCATTCCCTGGCTGCGCCTGTTCGGGCTCGGTCTGGCGGTGATCGCCGCCGGCACCCTGACGGCCTGGCTGGCTGGCCGTTCGGCCGCCGGCTCCGAGGTGCTGCGGGCGGTGCGTGAGGACTGTTAAGCCTAGCCCCCTTATGCCACCCATGCCCCCTACCACCCCAAGCCCAGCTGGCCGGCTGCGTCGGCGCTGGCTGCTGCAAGCCGGCCTGGCGCTGAGCCTGCCGGCGGGCGCCAACACGCCAGGCACCGCCTTGCAATTTCCACGCGACGCCGGCGCCCATACCGGCTACCGCACCGAATGGTGGTACCTCACCGGCTGGGTCCAGGCCGCTGCCGACGCCGCACTGTACGGATTTCAGCTGACCTTTTTCCGGCGCCGGGTCGACGCCGCACAGCGCCTGCAATCGCCATTGGCGGCGCGCCAGCTGCTGTTTGCCGATGCCGCCATCACCGACGTAACGCAGCAACGCCTGTGGCACGCCCAGCAGATGGCGCGCTGGTCCGGTGCCGCGCCGGGCCAGAATGCCGCTGACCTGGCTGCCGCCAGCAGCAGCGATACCGGCGTGGTGCTGGCCGGCTGGTCCCTGCAGCGCGACGGCGCCGCGCTGCAGGCGCAAGCTCAGAGCAGCGAATTCAGCATGGCGCTGCAGCTGCACCCGACCCAGCCGCTGCTGCTGCAAGGCGAGCAAGGGCTGTCGCGCAAAGGCCCGCAGCCGCAGCAATGGAGCTACTACTACAGCCAGCCGCAGCTGCAGGTGCGCGGCGCGCTGCAGCTGGCCGGGCGGCGCATCGACGCCGCCGCCGCCAGCCGCGCCTGGCTGGACCATGAATGGAGCGACGAACTGCTACAAAGCGGCAACGTCGGCTGGGACTGGGTCGGCATCAATCTGTTCGACGGCAGCGCCCTGACCGCATTTCGCCTGCGCGACGCGCAGGACCAGCCAAGCTGGCATGGCGGTTCCCTGCGCCAGGGCCAGCAGCTGCGCAATTTCGCCCCCGGCGAAGTCAGCTTCCAGGCCTTGCGCTACTGGCGCAGCCCGCTCAGCCAGGCGCGCTACCCGGTGGCCTGGCAAATACGCTGCCCGGGCGGCGTCTACCAGGTTGAGGCGGCCATCGACGCGCAGGAAATCGACAGCCGCCAAAGCACTGGCGCGGTCTACTGGGAGGGCCTGTGCCAGGTGCGCGATGCGCGTGGCGCGCTCGTCGGGCGCGGCTATCTGGAACTCACCGGCTATGCCACTGCGCTGCGACTTTGAGCCACGGCGCAGCGCTGCACGCGCGCTTGCAATACCATCGCAGCTCACCATCTAGCCTGCCATGACCACTGAACGTACCAAAGCCAAGAATCCCCGCTCCCTTTCCGGCCTGTTGCCCTTTCTGCGCCCCTACCGTGGCCGCATCGCCCTGGCGCTGTTGTTTCTGGTGCTTGCCGCCATGGCAACACTGGCATTCCCGCTGGCCTTGCGCAGCCTGATCGACGCCGGGCTGCTGAAGTCTGATCGCGGAGAACAGATGATGGCGCTGCGCGAGCACTTCGAATTGCTGTTTGGCGTTGCGGTGGCGCTCGGCCTGAGCTCGGCGGCGCGCTTTTACATGGTCAGCTGGCTCGGTGAACGCGTTACCGCAGACCTGCGCAATGCGGTCTACCAGCATGTGCTGCAGCAAAGTCCGGAATTTTTTGAAACCACGCAGACCGGTGAAGTGCTGTCGCGCCTGTCAGCCGACACCACGCTGGTGCAAACCGTGGTCGGCTCATCGCTCAGTATGGGCCTGCGCAATGCCGTCATGGGCCTGGGCGCGCTCGGCATCCTGGTCTGGAGCAATCCGCTGGTGATGGCAGAAGTCGCCCTGGTGCTGGTGCTCATTGTCATGCCGGCGGTGCTGTTTGGACGCCGGGTGCGCAAGCTGTCGCGCGCCAGCCAGGACCGCGTGGCCGATGCCAGCGCAATCGCCGCCGAGGTCTTGAACGCAATTCCAGTGGTACAGAGCTACACCGCCGAAGCGCGCGAGTCAGACCGCTTCAGTCGCGCCACCAACCAGGCCTTTGACACTGCCGTGCGGCGCAGCAAGGCACGTTCGGTGCTGGTGGCCTTCATCATCATCGCCACCTCGGCGGCCCTGCTCTGGGGCCTGTACCAGGGCACCCAGGCGGTGCTGGCCGGTCGCCTCAGTGCCGGCGAATTGGGCCAGACCGTGGTCTACGTGGTGATCCTGGCCGGCGCCTTTGCGGTGCTGAGCGAAGTCTATGGTGACCTGCTGCGCGCTGCCGGCGCCACCGAACGCCTGATGGAACTGCTCAGCAGCCAGTCACCAGTAGCCTCGCCAGCCACGCCACGCCAGGTGGCGGCGCCGGGTAGCGGCAGTGCGGTGCAATTCCAGGACCTGCTGTTCCATTACCCGTCGCGTCCGGCGCAGGCCGCGCTGAAAGATTTTTCACTGCACATCGAGCCCGGCCAGACGGTGGCCATTGTCGGCCCCAGTGGCGCTGGCAAGAGTACCGTGTTCCAGTTGCTGCTGCGCTTTTACGACGCCCAGGCCGGCCAGATTTTGCTGGACGGCGTTGACACCCGGCAGATGTCGCTGCAGGCCTTGCGCCAGCGCATTGGCATCGTGCCGCAGGACGCCGTGATCTTTTCCACCTCGGCGCGTGAAAACATCCGTTACGGCAAACCCGAAGCCAGCGACGCCGAAGTCACGGCAGCCGCGCAGGCGGCTTTTGCCGACGGCTTCATCCGCGCCCTGCCCGAGGGCTATGACACCTTTCTGGGCGAGCGTGGAGTGCGCCTCTCCGGTGGCCAGCGCCAGCGCATTGCAATTGCCCGCGCGATGCTGAAAAACCCGCCGCTGCTGCTGCTCGACGAAGCCACCAGTGCCCTCGATGCCGAAAGCGAACGGGTGGTGCAGGATGCCCTGGAGAGCGCCATGCGCGATCGCACCACCTTGGTGGTGGCGCACCGCCTGGCCACGGTGCAAAAAGCCGACCGCATTGTGGTGCTGGACCACGGCCGCCTGGTGGAACAAGGCACCCACGCCGAGCTGGTGGCCCTGGGCGGCATCTATGCCGGCCTGGCGGCGCTGCAGTTCAACATCTGAACACCGGCGCCAGGGTGATTCGGCGACGCGCTTGTGGCGTGGCCGCGGTGCGCCGTAAAATTGCCCCCGTAAGCGTCGCTGTGACGCCGTGTCTCAGGAGGCCACCGTGGCTGCATTGCAACTGAAGGCCCGCACCCGCTGCACGCAGCACTGCGCCTGAAGCGCCACGCGCACACACCATGGCCCGCGTATCCCTCGCTATCACGGCGGCCAACAGCAGCACGCTGAGCGCGCAGGCGCTGCTGAACCAGCGGCGCCTGATGCCAACGCGCCCCTACGCGCGGCAAGAAGCCGGCGCCAATGAAACTTTATCCAGCCCCGACACCGCCACGCCGGCAGCGCCACCTGTCGCACCTGCCGCACCTGCCGCACCTGCCGTGCAGGCCCAGGCCATCGCCGCCTACCAGGCCACCTACCGCGCGCCGTCCCAGACCGGCAACTCCCAGGTGCCGGCCAAAACCCAGGATTTTCTGCTGCGCCTCTACCAGTCCAGCAGCGGCAAATTCGCCGCCGCCGGCAACGCCCTGAACACCAACAATGCGCCGCCGGTGATCAACGCGCAGGGCGAAGCCATCGGCCGCATTCTCAATCTGAGCACTTGAGCGTTTTAGTCGGCCTATAACTTTTACGCATAGTTTGCTTCCAACTTGGCCTTGGACAGAGGTTTGCCGCGCGCCTAGAGTTCGGCATCCCATAACCACAAGGAGCAAAAAATGTCTGCCACCCCATCCCTCAGCGGTCCCTCCGGTCACGCACTGCCGTCCTATCTGCAGGCCGATCAACTGGGCCCCTGGGGCATTTACCTGCAACAAGTCGACCGCGTCATTCCCTACCTGGGCCATCTGGCGCGCTGGGCCGAAACCCTGAAGCGCCCGAAACGGGCATTGATCGTCGATGTGCCGATCGAACTCGACAATGGCACCATCGCCCACTTCGAGGGCTACCGGGTCCAGCACAACACCTCGCGCGGCCCGGGCAAGGGCGGCGTGCGCTTTCACCAGGACGTGACGCTGTCGGAAGTGATGGCACTGTCAGCCTGGATGTCGGTCAAGAATGCCGCGGTCAACGTGCCCTACGGCGGCGCCAAGGGTGGAATCCGGGTCGATCCAAAAACCCTGTCACGCGGTGAACTGGAACGCATGACACGGCGCTACACCAGCGAGATTGGCATCATCATCGGGCCCACCAAAGACATCCCGGCGCCCGACGTCAACACCAATGAGCAGATCATGGCCTGGATGATGGACACCTATTCCATGAACCAGGGCGCCACCGCCACCGGCGTGGTCACCGGCAAACCGATTGACCTCGGCGGCTCGCTGGGCCGGCGCGAAGCCACCGGACGTGGCGTGTTCACGGTGGGCAGCGAAGCGGCGCGCCACATCGGCATGGACCTGGGCCAGGCACGGGTGGCAGTGCAGGGCTTTGGCAATGTCGGCAGCATCGCGGCCAAGTTGTTTGCCCAGGCCGGGGCCCGCGTGGTCGCAGTGCAGGACCACGCCGGCACCATTTACCAGCCCGCCGGACTGGACCTGCCAGCCCTGCTGGCGCATGCCGCACGTGAAGGCACCGTCATGGGCTTTCAGCCCGCCGAGACAATTGCCAACGACAGCTTCTGGGACGTCGATTGCGACATCCTGATTCCGGCCGCGCTGGAGCAGCAGATTACCGCTGCCAATGCCGGCCGCATCAAGGCCCGCATGGTGATTGAAGGCGCCAATGGCCCGACCACGCCCCAGGCCGACGACATTTTGCAGGAGCGCAATGTGCTGGTGTTGCCCGACGTGATCGCCAATGCCGGTGGCGTCACCGTGAGCTACTTTGAATGGGTGCAGGATTTTTCCAGCTTCTTCTGGAGCGAAGATGAAATTAATGCCCGGCTGGTGCGCATCATGAAGGAAGCCTTTGAAGGCATCTGGAATGTGGCGCAGCAACACAAGGTCAGTCTGCGTACCGCAACCTTCATCGTTGCCTGCCAGCGCATTCTGCATGCCCGCGAATTGCGCGGCCTGTATCCCTGAAGCGCCCAGCAAGCACAGGCCGCTGCACTGTCAGTGCAGCGGCTTGTTCAGGTGTTCGGGCAATGCAATCGGCAACACCGCAATGCCCTCATCCTGTAGCGCCTGCGCTTCGTTGAGGGTGGTTTTGCCGCGGATGGCGCGTTCTTCAATTTCTCCGTAATGCATCTTGCGCGCTTCCTCGGCAAAGCGCTCGCCCACGTCCTGGGTGTTGGCCACCAGGCGTTGCGACAAGGCCAGCCAGGCACTGGCCAGCGATGCGGCCTGCGCGTTGCTATCCGATGGTTCGGGCGCGCTGTCCTGGCGTGCGCCGGACAAGTTCAGGCGCGGCGCACTCAATTTTTTCACAACGCTGGGGCTGCCACACATCGGGCATTGCAGCATGCCGTTCTGGCTTTGCTCTTGAAACGCCTGCTCTGAGGCAAACCAGGCCTCAAACGGATGGCCGTGTTCGCATTGCAAATCGAGGACTTTCATGGCCGTATTCTGGAAGCAGGGCTTATACCGCCTCGACTTCCCAATCCAGAGACCATGCGCCTGACAGCACATTTTGCAGCCAAAGGGCGCCGGCCAGGGTCTTGGCGTCGGTGATATCGCCCAGGCAACACATCTGCATCAACTCTTGCGGTGTCGCCGTGAACACGTCCAGAAACTCGCCTTCGTCCAGACTGCGTGGGCCGGCCGTAAGGTCGCGGGCGAACCAGATGTCAATGAATTCGGTGGAATAGGCGATCACCGGGTGCATACGCCCGGCACGCGCCCAGGCACCGGCGGTATAGCCGGTTTCTTCGCGCAGTTCGCGCCGGGCGCAGTCCTTGGCCAGCTCGCGCGGGTCGAGCTTGCCCGCAGGAAACTCGATCATGACCTCGCCCACCGGATAGCGGAACTGGCGCTCCAGCACGACGCGCAGATCAGCGCCTTCGCCAATCAGCGGAATCACCATCACCGCGCCCGGGTGCAGCACGTATTCACGCACCGTTTCGCGGCCGTTGGGCAGCTTGACGGTGTCGCTCATGGCTTGCAGAAAGTGGCCGCGAAACACCTGCTGGCTGGTGACGCGTTGCTCGATGAGATGGGATTGGTCAGACATGCTATGGCTCTCTCTGTTCGAATGGCGGTTCTACAAATACAAAGGCACCGGACACGCCGATGCCTTTATGCCTTCTGAACGCGCCGACCCGGGTCGGCGCGGGGTCCGAAACTCAGGTGCCCAGCATCTGCTGAATCGAACGTGCACACAAGGTCATCAGGCTGCCCGGCATGATGCCCAGCAAAATCACCAGTGCGCCATTCAGGCACAACACGATGCGCACATCGTTGCCGGCAACCACATTGCTGGCCGTGATGGGCGCGTCAAAATACATCACCTTGATCACGCGCAGGTAGTAGAACGAACCCACCAGCGACATCAGCACGGCAAACACTGCCAGCGAAATCGACGCCACATCACCCGCAGCAATCAGCGCCTGCAGTACCGACAGCTTGGCATAGAAGCCAACCAGCGGAGGAATACCGGCAAGCGAGAACATGCAGATCGCCATCACGCCGGCATACAAGGGGCTGCGCTGGTTCAGGCCGGCAAAGTCGGCGATTTCTTCGCTCTCGAAGCCTTCGCGCGACAGCAGCAGAATGACACCGAAGGTGCCCAGTGTGGTCAGCACGTAGGAGATCACATAGAACATGGCCGAGCTGTAGGCATTGGCCGCCGGTGCCGGGCTGCCGTTAACGACGCCAGCGACCAGACCGATGAGAACGAAGCCCATCTGCGAAATGGTCGAGAAAGCCAGCATGCGCTTCATATTGGTTTGCATGATGGCGGCCAGATTACCGATCAGCAGCGAACCGATCGCCAGCAACACCAGCATCTGCTGCCAGTCAATCGCCAGCGGCAGCATGCCTTCCACCAGCAGGCGCATGGCCATACCAAAAGCGGCCAGCTTGGGCGCGCCGCCAATCATCAGGGTGATCGCGGTGGGGGCGCCCTGGTAGACATCGGGAATCCACATGTGGAAGGGCACCACACCCAGCTTGAAGGCCAGACCGGCAACAATAAACACCAAACCGAAGATCAGCACCTGGTGACGCACCTGGCCGCTGGCAATCGCCTTGAATACGCCGCCAATATCCAGGGTGCCGGTGGCACCGTAGAGCATCGACATGCCATACAGCAGAAAGCCGGAAGCCATGGCGCCGAGCACAAAGTACTTGATGGCGGCTTCGGTCGCGACACCGTTGTCGCGGCGCAGTGCCACCAGCGCGTAGCTCGACAGCGTGAGCAGTTCCAGTCCCAGATAGATGACCAGGAAGTTGTTGCCGGAAATCATTACGAACATGCCCAGCAGACCGAACATGCTCAGGGTGAAGAGTTCACCGCCGCGCAGCATGTCACGCTGACCGGCATACGGGCGTCCGTAGACCAGGGTCACCATCACCGCCAGCGAAGCGAAGCACTTCAGCCAGTTGCCCATGGAGTCACTGACCACCATGTTGTCAAAACCGTAATAGGTTGCGCCACCCGATGCGTAGCCCGCTTCCAGCACGGCCACCACGCCGAGCGTCATCAGGGTCAGCAGGTAAGTGGTGGTGCGCAGCGGCGTCTTGACGCCGAGGTCCAGGAGTGCAATGACACATGCCATCACAAGCAATACCAGCTCGGGATAGGCTGTGATCCAACTGAGTTTGTCAATCATCTTTTATCTCGCAATTCAGTTTGATCAATTCAACTTGGATATCGCAACATGCTTGAGCAATTGCGCTACGGAGGCATCCATCACGTCCGTGAAGGGTTTCGGATAGATACCCATGGCCAACACCGACACCGCCAGCATCGCCATCATGAAAAACTCGCGCGCATTGATGTCGAGCAGGTGCTTCACGTGGTCGTTGCCAACCGCACCAAGGTAGACCCGCTTGAACATCCACAGGGTGTAGGCAGCACCGAAGATCAGCGCACTGGCAGCGGCAAAGCCAATCCAGAAGTTGAATTTCACGGCGCCCAGAATCACCATCCACTCACCGACGAAGCCAGCGGTTCCCGGCAGACCGCAATTGGCCATCGAGAACAACAGGGCAAAGGCAGCAAACTTGGGCATGGTGTTGACCACGCCGCCGTAGGCGCTGATCTGGCGCGAATGCACGCGGTCATACAGCACGCCAATGGACAAGAACATTGCGGCAGAGACAAAACCGTGCGCAATCATCTGCACCAAGCCCCCGGAGACACCGATGTCGTTGAAGATGAAGAAGCCCAGGGTGACAAAGCCCATGTGCGCCACCGAAGAGTAGGCCACCAGTTTTTTCATGTCCTGCTGCACCATCGCCACCAGACCGACGTAAACCACGGCAATCAGCGACAGGGCAATCATCAGACCCGACCACTCGTGTGCGGCATCGGGTGCAATCGGCAGCGAGAAGCGCAGGAAGCCGTAGGCACCCAGCTTCAGCATGATGGCGGCCAGCACGGCGGAGCCACCGGTAGGTGCTTCCACGTGCACGTCGGGCAACCAGGTGTGCACGGGCCACATCGGCACTTTCACGGCAAAGGCCGCCAGGAAGGCAAAGAACAGCAGCGTCTGTGCCGTTTGGCCCAGCGGCATGGCGTGCCAGGTGGCCAGGTCAAAACTACCACCGGACTGGATGTACAGATAAATCAGCGCCACCAGCATCAGCAGAGAGCCGGCCAGCGTGTACAGGAAGAACTTGAAGGCCGCGTAAATCTTGTTCGGACCGCCCCAGATACCGATGATCAGGTACATCGGAATCAGCGTGGCTTCAAAGAACACGTAGAACAACATGCCGTCCAGCGCGCAGAACACGCCGATCATCAGACCGCTCAGAATCAGGAACGCACCCATGTACTGGTTGACGCGGGTGGTAATCACTTCCCAGCCGGCAATTACGACCACCAGGTTGATAAACGCGGTCAGCAACACAAACCAGAACGAAATACCGTCCAGGCCGAGGTGGTAGCTGATATTGAAGCGCTCAATCCAGGGCGCGTTTTCGACAAACTGCATCGCCGCCGAGGCGGTATTGAATTGCAGGTACAGCGGCAGCGTGATCAGAAAACTGACCAGCGCTCCGACCAGGGCGACCCGGCGCACGGCAACCGCTTGGTCGTCGCGGCCCAGGGCCAGCAGAATTACACCAAAAGCTATCGGCGTCCAAATCGCCAGGCTCAGCATTCCCATGTTCCGATACTCCTACTTGAGCCAAACGAAGTAAGTCATGAGGACAAATATGCCCATCATCATGACCAACGCATAGTGATAGAGATAACCGGTCTGCAGCTTGCGGGCACCGCCGGCAATCCAGGCCACCAGTTTCCAGGACCCATTGACGATGGCACCGTCAATGATGGCCTGATCGCCACCCTTCCACAGTCCGGTGCCCAGGGCACGGGCACCACGGGCCAGGATGTTTTCATTGATCCAGTCCATGTAGTACTTGTTCTCCAACAGGTTGAAGATCGGCATCACATTGCGCTTGATGGCCGCCGGCAGCGCCGGGTTGATCATGTACATGTAGTAGGACGAAGCGACACCGGCAATCGCCAGCCACAGCGGCAGGCTGGTCAGCGCATGCAGGGCCATTTCGGTCGGGCCATGGAAGGCCTTGGCAAGTTCTTCCATGCCGGCGTGGCGTTCCAGGTCAACAAAGATCGCGCCCTTGAAGAAGTCACCGAACAGCATCGGTTCGATGGTCAGATAACCAATGATGACGGACGGAATCGCCAGCAGCACCAGCGGCACCCAGACCACCCAGGGCGATTCGTGCGGTACCAGGGCATGGCCGTGGCCATGGCCATGGTCGTCATGTGCATGGTGATCGTCGTGGTGCGCATCCGGGTTCTGGTCAAAGCGCTCTTTGCCATGGAACACCAGGAAGTACATGCGGAACGAATAGAAGGCCGTGACAAACACGCCAGCCAGCACGGCAAAGGAGGCGAAACCGGCCGCCGGCAGGTGGCTTTCCGACACCACATCGATGATGCTGTCCTTGGAGTAGAAGCCAGCGAAGAACGGTGTACCAATCAAAGCCAGGGAACCGACCAGCGAAGTGATCCAGGTGATTGGCATGTACTTGCGCAGACCGCCCATCCAGCGGATGTCCTGGTTGTGGTGCACGCCCATGATGACGGAACCGGCGCCAAGGAACAGCAGCGCCTTGAAGAACGCATGCGTCATCAAGTGGAACACCGCCACCGAGTAGGCCGAAGCGCCCAGCGCCACGGTCATGTAACCGAGCTGAGACAGCGTGGAATACGCCACCACGCGTTTGATGTCGTTTTGAATGATGCCCAGGAAGCCCATGAACAGGGCCGTGATGGAGCCGATCACCAGCACAAAGTTCAGTGCCGTGTCGCTCAACTCAAACAGCGGCGACATGCGGCTCACCATGAAGATGCCGGCCGTCACCATGGTGGCGGCGTGGATCAGCGCGGAAATGGGCGTCGGGCCTTCCATGGAGTCTGGCAGCCAGACGTGCAGCGGGAACTGGGCCGATTTGCCCATGGCACCGATGAACAGGCAAATGCAGGTCACAGTGAGCAGCTCCCACTGGGTTCCGGGGAACACCATGGCGTGCAGCGCTTCCGACTTGGCGAATACTTCCGCGTAATTCAGCGTACCGGCAAACGCCACGATCAGGCCAATGCCGAGAATGAAACCGAAGTCACCGACGCGGTTGACCAAAAAGGCCTTCATGTTGGCAAAAATGGCAGTCGGCTTGTTGAACCAGAAACCGATCAGCAGGTAAGACACCAGGCCCACCGCTTCCCAGCCGAAGAACAGCTGCAGCAGATTGTTGCTCATCACCAGCATCAGCATGGAGAAGGTGAACAAGGAGATGTAGGAGAAGAAGCGGTTGTAGCCCTCGTCTTCATGCATGTAGCCGATGGTGTAGAGGTGCACCATCAGCGACACAAAAGTCACCACGCACATCATCATCGCCGTCAGGCCGTCCACCAGGAAGCCGATTTCCATCTTGATGGAGCCGACCTGCATCCATGTGTAGAGCGTTTCGTTGAAACGGGCGCCGTCTTGCAGCACGCTCAGCAAGGTGCTGACCGACAGCAGGAAGGCCACCAGCACGCCCAAAATGGTGATGCTGTGGCTGGCGTTGCGGCCGATGCGGTTGCCACCAAACTTGGTGCCCAGAACACCCGCAATGATGGAGCCAGCCAGGGGTGCCAGGGGCACCCAGACCAGGGTAGAGGCGGAAAGGGTTTGACTCATCTTGATTAACCCTTGAGCGTATTGAGATCGTCCACACTGATGCTGGACCGGTTGCGGAAAAGCAGCACCAGAATCGCCAGACCAATGGCAGATTCGGCAGCCGCGACAGTCAGGATGAAGAACACGAAGATCTGACCCTGCATGTCGTGCATGTAATACGAAAACGCGACAAAGTTGGTGTTCACCGCCAGCAGCATCAGCTCGATCGCCATCAGCAGCACGATCAGGTTTTTCCGGTTCAGGAAGATGCCGACTACGGACAACGCAAACAGCATTGCCCCCAGCGACAGAAAATGGCCCAAAGTGAGTGTCATGCTTTTACTTCCCCTGCAGGTTGGCTGGCTGGCTCGGCCGCGGCTTGTGTAGCGGCCATCTTGACGATGCGCATACGGTCCTTCGACTTGACGCGGACTTGCTCACCAGCGCTGACAAATTTGCTGTCCTTGCGAGCGCGCAAGGTCAGCGCAATGGCGGCGATCATGGCCACCAGCAAAATGGCGGCGGCGACTTCCAGCGGATACACATAGTGCGTGAACAACAGCGCACCGAGTTCCTGGGTGTTGGGCTGCTGCACGGCACCGGCGACGGCGGGCACGGCGACCTCTACCTGGCGGAAACCACCCATCAGCACGCCGTACATTTCCAGCGCGATGACCACGCCGATGATGGCGGCCATCGGGAAGTGCTTCCAGAAGCCCTGGCGCACCGCCTCAATATTGATGTCCAGCATCATCACCACGAACAGGAACAGCACCATCACTGCGCCCACATACACCAGCACCAGGGCAATCGACAGGAACTCGGCCTTCAGCAGCATCCAGATCATGGACGCCTCAAAAAAGGCCAGCACCAGGAACAGCACCGCATGCACCGGGTTGCGCGCCGTAATCACGCGGAACGACGCGAACAGCAGCACCGCAGAGAAAAGATAAAACAGACCGGTCGTGACACTCATGATTTTTTTCTTTCTTGCGCCTGATCAGCGGTACTTGGCATCGGCCTGCTTGTTGGCAGCGATCACACTTTCGTAGCGATCACCCACCGCCAGCAGCATTTCCTTGGTGAAGTAAAGATCGCCGCGCTTTTCGCCGTGGTATTCGAAGATGTGGGTTTCCACAATCGAGTCCACCGGGCAGCTCTCTTCACAGAATCCGCAGAAGATGCACTTGGTTAAATCAATGTCGTAACGGCTGGTGCGACGCGAGCCGTCGGCACGTTGCTCGGATTCGATGGTGATGGCCATCGCCGGGCACACGGCTTCGCACAGTTTGCAGGCAATGCAGCGCTCTTCGCCGTTGTCATAACGACGCAGCGCGTGCAAACCACGGAAACGCGGCGACAGCGGCGTCTTTTCTTCGGGGAACTGCACTGTCACCTTGCGGCGAAACAGATAGCGTCCGGTCAGGGCCAGGCCCTTGAACAACTCCAGCAGCAAGAAGCTGAGCAGGAAGTCCTTGAGCGAAAAAGCGGAAGGGGTGCGGGCAACAGAATTAGAAGACATCATTCGGTCCTTCATTTCCAGATATTGAAGGAGGTTTGCATCCACACGCCGACCACCACCAGCCATACCAGGGTCACGGGAATGAACACCTTCCAACCCAAACGCATGATCTGGTCATAACGGTAACGTGGGAACGTGGCACGGACCCAGATAAACAGGCTGACAATGACGCAGGTCTTGATGCCAAGCCAGATCCAGCCGGGAATGAAGTCCAGCGCCGACAGCGGCGACAGCCAGCCACCCAGGAACAACACCGAGCAGAGGATCGAGATCAGCCACATATTGGCGTATTCAGCCAGGTAGAACATGGCGTACGACATGCCCGAGTATTCGACCATGTGGCCGGCCACAATTTCGGCTTCGCCTTCGACCACGTCAAACGGGTGGCGATTGGTTTCCGCCAGGCCGGAGATGAAATAGATCACAAAGATCGGCAGCAGTGGCAACCAGTTCCAGGACAGAAAGCCCAGACCCTGCTCGGCGAACTGGCCCTTGGCCTGGCCCAGCACGATGTCGGTCATGTTCATGCTGCCGGACACCATCAGCACGATCACCAGGCAGAAGCCCATGGCAATTTCGTAGCTGACCATCTGTGCCGAAGCGCGCAAGGCACCCAGGAAGGCGTACTTGGAGTTGGACGCCCAGCCGGCGATCACCACGCCATACACTTCCATGGAGGCAATCGCCATCACAAACAGCAGACCGGCATTGATATTGGCCAGCGCCAGATCGGGACCGAATGGCACCACCGCCCAGGCCGCCATGGCCGGCATGATGGTCAAAATGGGGCCGATGAAGAACAAGGCCTTGTTGGCCTGCGCCGGCACCAGAATTTCCTTGGTCAGCAGCTTCAGCGCATCAGCGATGGGCTGCAGCAGACCCCAGGGACCGACCCGGTTCGGGCCCAGACGCACTTGCATCCAGCCCAGGAACTTGCGTTCCCACAGCGTCAGGTAAGCCACGGCGCCCATCAGCGGCAGCACCACGACAACGATCTTGATCAGGGTCCAGACCAATGGCCACAACAAGGTGGACCACCAGGCTTCGCCGATCAGACCGGCACCGGCGTTGTAAATGGCGTCAATCATGCTGTAGCCCCTGCTGTCGTCGTCTGCGCCACTGCGGCGCGACCGTCTGCAGTGAGTTGCAGCGAAGTCGCCCGACGCACCAGACCGTCGAGTTGATAAATGGCGGCAACCACCGGCGCTGCGGCCTGCGCCGGAGCCTCTGCGGCACTGCGGCCGGATGCATTGCCCAGGCTTTGTGCCGGAGCGAATTCAGGCACGCCAGCGTTGTTGCGGTGCATATA
>CAIUDG010000072.1 GCA_903897925.1 uncultured beta proteobacterium
GAAATCAAGGTCGCTATGCTGTGGTTGGAGGGCAACAGGTTGCCCAGCGCTTGTTCAAGCAAATAGCCCACCATACCTTGGGTTTCGGCACCCAGCACATCCAGGGGATAGGGTGGCACCGCCTTATAGGCTTGCGCTTCAAGTGCCAGCAGCCCCACCTGCGGGCCGTTACCGTGCGTCAGCACCAGTTGGTGCTCCAAGGCCAAGCGCGCAAGTTGTTGTGCTGCCAGGTTAATGTTGGCGAGCTGGTTCTCAGCGCTCAGGATTTGGTCACGGCGCAGCAGAGCGTTGCCGCCCAACGCGATCAGGATTTTCATGCCGCGTCATCCCAGCGTGGCCACCAGAACAGCCTTGATGGTGTGCAGGCGGTTTTCGGCCTGGGTGAAGACGATTGAGGCGTCGGACTCGAAGACTTCGTCCGTCACTTCCAGCTCACTGAGGCCAAAGCGCGCGTGGATGTCGCGCCCCACCTCGGTCTCCAGGTTGTGAAAGGCCGGCAGGCAATGCATGAAGCGGCTGCGCGGCTTGCAAGTGGCCTGCATCAGCGCCGTATTCACCTGGTAGGACAGCAGTTGTTCAATACGCTGCCCCCACACCTCTGCAGCTTCGCCCATGGATACCCAGACATCGGTGTAGAGAAAGTCGGCACCAGCCACTGCCTTGGCAGGCGCGGCCTCCAGCGTGATGCGCGCCCCGGTTGACGAGGCAAGTTCCCGCATGCGCGCAACCAGTTCGGCCGGCGGTTGCAGTTCCACCGGGGAGCAAATGCGCACATCCATGCCCATTTGCGTGGCACCGATCAGCAGGGAGCAGCCCATGTTGAAGCGGGCGTCGCCCAGGTAGCAGATGGAGAGTTCGTGCAGAGGCTTCTCGCCAAACTCCTGCATTGTCAGCAGGTCGGCCAGCACCTGGGTCGGGTGTGCCTCATCCGTCAGCCCGTTCCACACCGGCACGTGGGAGGAGCGCGCCAGTTCCTCCACCATGCTCTGATGAAAGCCGCGGTATTCAATGCCGTCAAAAAAGCGCCCCAGCACGCGCGCAGTGTCCTTGATCGATTCCTTGTGGCCCATTTGCGAACTGACCGGGTCGATGTAGGTGACATGGCCGCCTTGGTCGTGCACCGCCACTTCAAAGGCGCAGCGGGTGCGGGTGGAGGCTTTCTCAAAGATCAGCGCAATGTTCTTGCCCTTGAGACGCTGCAACTCGTTGCCCGCCGCCTTGGCGCGTTTGAGTTCGGCCGCCAGATCCAACAGGTAGCGGATGTCGCGCGGCGTGAATTCAATCAGGTCCAGCAGGCTGCGGTTGTGCAGGTTGAAGCTCATAGCGCGTCCCGCGTAATGGGGCAGGACATGCAGTGGCTGCCGCCGCGCCCGCGCCCGAGCTCGCTGCTAGGCATGGTGATGACTTCCACCCCGGCCTTGCGCAGCACGGTGTTGGTATAGACGTTGCGGTCATAGGCCATGACCACGCCGGGTGCGAGCGCGAGCAGGTTGTTGCCGTCGTCCCACTGCTCGCGCTCGCTCTCGTAGGCGTCGCCGCCGGTGGCCACCCTGCGCAGCTTGGGCAGTTTCAGGGCCTCGGCCAGCACCTGCAGCAAGGGGGCGGGCTCGCTGCGCACATCCAGCGTGCCGGGCTGGCTGCCGGGACGGATGCTGTGCACACGGATGGTATCCACCATCTCGGGGAAATAGGTCACCAGGTCCACATCGCAAAAGGTCAGCACCGTGTCCAGGTGCATGGCACCACGCGACTTGGGTATCTGCGCCGCCAGCACCCGCGTTGCCGCACCCTGCGCGAACAAACTCTTTGCCAACTGGCACACCGCCTGCGGCGAGGTGCGCTCGCCCATGCCGATCAGCACCAGGCCCTGGCCCAGCGGCATCACATCGCCGCCCTCCAGCGACGCCAGGCCGGAGGTTTCATCCACATCGCCCCAAAGCACTTTGGTGCTGCCGACAAAGGCCGGGTGGAAGCGGTACACGGCGGCGGTGAGCAAGGTCTCCTGGCGTCGCGCCGGCCAGTACATCGGGCACAGCACCACGCCGTCGCCAATCCAGGCACTGCTGTCGCGCGTGAACAGGGTGTTGGGCAGGGGTGGCAGCAGCATGTCCTGCGGCGCGCTGCAGGCGCCCAACAGGCCCTCGGGCGCAAACGGCAGTTCGCCGCGCGCCAGGCCACCAATCAGAATCTCTGCCAGACGCGCCTGGGGCAGGGTGCGAAACCAGTGTTGCAGCTGGTCGGCCAGCGCCGCGTCCACAAAATCCGGCCCCAGCTTACGCTGCAAGATCCACTGCGCCGCCACCGGATCGGCCAGCGTCGTGGCCAGCAGGTCATGCAGTTCCAGCACCTCGACACCGCGCTCACTGAGTGCCGTGGTGAAGGCGTCGTGGTCATTGCGCGCCTGCTGCACCCATAGCACGTCGTCAAACAGCAGCTCGTGGCAGTTGGCCGGGGTCAGGCGCTTTTGCGCCAGGCCGGGGCGGCAGACCAGCAGCTTGCGCAGGCGGCCCACTTCGGAATGCGTTCCTTGTGTCATGGTTTTTCTTTCGGGTTAAAGCGTGAGTTGGCCGCTGGCCAGCAGAGTGGTGGCAGTCAGCGCCAGCAGCAACAGGGCGGCCAGGATGCCCCACTCGGCGGGCGTAAAGGCGCGTTCGGCGCGCTGGCGTTTGGCAACCACATACAGCGCGGCACCGGGCGCATAGAGCAGGGCGCTGAGCAGCAGGTATTTGGGCCCGGCGGCGTAAAGAAGCCACAGGCAGTACAGCGTGGCCAGGGCGGCAACCGGCAGGTCCCTGGGCGCGGCAGCCGCCTCGGTGCGGCCCTGCCACGACACCCGCAGGGCATAGGCGGCGCTGAACAAATAGGGCACCAGAATCATGGCGGTGGACAGCGAGATCAGCGCCAGATACGAGGCCTTGGAGAACAGCGTCAGCAACAGGAACAGTTGAACCATGCCGTTGCTTAGCCACAGCGCGTTGGCCGGCACCTCGGCCTTGTTTTTGCGGCCCAGCCAGGCTGGCATGACACCGGCGTTGGCCGGGGTGAACAGTGATTCGGCCGCCAGCAGCGTCCAGGCCAGAAAGCCGCCACCAACCGACACGATCAGCCCCAAGTAGACCAGCAGGGCGCCCCAGCGGCCCACCACTTTTTCCAGCACCGGTGCCATCGAGGGGTTCTTCAGCGCAGCCAGCTCGGGTTGCGTCAGTATGCCCATGGACAGCAGGGACACCGCCATCAGCAAAAGCAGGCAAATCAGAAAACCGGCCAGCGTGGCGCGGCCCACATCACTGCGGTTTTGGGCACGCGCCGAATAGACGCTGGCACCCTCGATACCAATGAACACCCACACGGTCACCAGCATGGTGCTCTTGATCTGGTCCAGCACCGAGCCCAGGCTGGCCTCGCCCCAGAAGTTGAAGGTGAACTTGTCCATCTGGAAGGCTGCTGCCACCAGCACGATGAAGAACAGCAGCGGCAGCACCTTGGCCACAGTGACTACGGCATTCAGCACCACCGCGCCCTGGATGCCGCGCAACACCATGGCATGCACCAGCCACAGCAACAGCGAAGCGCCAACCACGGCGGCCCCGGTATTGCCCTCGCCAAAGGCTGGGTAGAAATAGCCCAGCGCGCCAAATGCAGCCACCAGATAACCCACATTGCCGATCCACGCGCTGACCCAGTAACCCCAGGCGGAGTTGAAGCCGACATATTCGCCGGACAGCGCGCGCGCATAGGCGAACACGCCGTTGTTGAGCTCGGGCTTGCGGCTGGCCAGCATCTGGTAGACAAAGGCCAGCATCAGCATGCCCAGACCGCTGATGGTCCAGCCGATCACGATGGCGCCGGCGCCGGCGCCGCTGGCCATGTTTTGCGGCAGGCCAAAAATGCCGCTGCCCAAAATTGAGCCGACCACCAGGGCGATCAGCAGGCCCAGGCCCAACGTTCCCGGGACAGTGGTGGGATGGGCGGGCTTGGTTTGCGCTGCGTCCAAGGGGGTTTGTAGGGTGGTGTGTGGCGTGTTCACAAGAGTCCTTGTTGAGATAGCCATGACCTTAGGGAGCATCCTCAGCATGGTCGGTGCGTTCGCACACCTAGTTTGGTCAATTGCCATAGCACGACCAGGAAGTCCACACGCCCGATTGCGTGATTTCAAATTGGAGCGTTGGTACTTGGGGCTGAAGGGCGCCAATGCAAATCGGCATTGAGCTCATCGACTACCGGGGCCCAGGCTGCGTCCAATGAAATAGCCTCGTGCAAAAAGAAAGCCTGGGAGGCCGACCAGAAGGTGGCCTCGTGTAGGAGTGTGCCGCCCGGCAGTTGTCCATGCAATTCAATGAATTGAGAAATGCCGGCGTCATCGCTGATCTCGCCTAGCTGTTCAAACAGGGCAGTCATGCTTTTTTCAATCAGTTCCATCGTCAATCCTTCGGCCAAAACAGTCGTCACCCATTTTGGGGACCAGTTCCTACACCGTCTGTGTCCTATGGAACAGACGGCCTGAGACCGAAATCCTAAAAAACAACAGGTCCGGGCATCGACCGATGAACGCCAATCAACAGAAAGCAAAGCGATGGCTGCGAATCAAATGCGGGTGATCTTGTGTGCCTCAAGTCTGAGACTCTACGTGGCTGCACCAAAGGCCTTTCACGGGTTGAGCATTGTTCGCTTTGGAATGGAATATGGACTCCTGGCCACAGATGTGGATGGTCTCCTTTTTCGCGTCAACGGCTCTCAGAGCGTGGTATTGAACAGCCGCCATGTGCATCGCGCAATGGACCGGCCCGACGGATTGGGTGGCCGGTTTGCCGCCAGTTCGGCCGCCTTCGCAGCCACACATACGAACAGGAATCCATGGGTGATACCCAAGTCAACTGTCAATCCACAGTTAGCCATTCGCAAACACCGTCGGGTGCAGGATTTCACGGTCCATGACAACCAAAGCATCTTGCTGTCGGCGCCTAAAAATATTCGTTCGCATGTGCGTGGATGCACATACAAAAGCAGTAGCGGCACAAACAATGTATGGGTTTAGTCGATTCTTCTACAACTTTGAATCCACCATGAAAACCCATCACCTGACCCGCCTGGCCTGCCTCACCACCCTAGCCGTCGCCATGGCCGGCTCGGCCCATGCACAAGAAGCAAACTACTACTATTTCGGCCTGTCGGCTGGCCAGTCGCATTCGCAACTGAGTGAGTCCGACACCACCAACAGCCTGCTAGGTGCTGGCAATGGCGCCATCATTCTGGGCAATGAGCAACAGGACACGGCCTACAAGATTTTTGGCGGCTATCAGTTCAACCGCAACTTCGCGCTCGAAGCCGGCTACTTCAATCTGGGCAAGTTCACCTACAGCGCCGCAGCTCCCTCCGGCACACTGAATGGCACTTACGAGGTTGAAGGACTGAACCTGGACTTGATCGGCACACTGCCGCTGGGTGAGCGCTTCTCGGCATTTGGCCGCATTGGCGCCCAATACGCCAACACCCGTGATTCCTTCAGCGGCACCGGCACTCTGACGCCCGCCAATGGCAACCCCAGCAAGCGCGACACCAACCTTAAGGTCGGCGTCGGTCTGCAGTACGACGTCAGCCCTTCCATGCAGTTGCGCGCGGAGGCGGAGCGCTATCGGATCAACGATGCGTTTGATAACCGGGGCGATATCAATGTGTTCTCCCTCTCACTGGTTTTCCCGATCGGACGCAAGGCGGCCACTCCGGTGGTTGCCACACGGGCGGTGTATGTGGCTCCCGTTGTGCAACCTGCGCCAGAACCCATGCCAGTGGCAAAAGCCGCACCGCCGGTTGTGGTCGAGCCCATGGCGCCCCCGCCACCCACGCGCGTGCAGCTTTCGGCCGACTCCATGTTTGGCTTTGACAGGGCCGTGATCGGCCCTAACGGAAAGACTACCCTGGACACCTTCGCCAAGGCCACTGCGGGCGTGAAGTTTGACGCCATCAGCGTCGAAGGCAATGCCGACCGCCTGGGCAGCGCCGCCTACAACGACAAGCTCTCGCTGCAACGCGCCGAAGCCGTCAAGGCCTACCTGGCCACCACGCCGCAACTGCAGGGCGCCACCATCAACGCCAGCGGCAAGGGCGAAAGCAACCCCATGACCAAGCCTGGTGAGTGCGTGGGCAACAAGCCGACCAAGGCCCTGCTGACCTGCCTGCAGCCGGACCGCCGTGTCGATGTGGAAATGACAGGCGTGCGCTAACCGGCGGCCAAAGGGCTGCACTTCCAATCCAACCAGTTCTTGCTGGCGGTGCCTGTACTTCGGACCCAGCAAGATTAATCCACTGCCAGGA
>CAIUDG010000073.1 GCA_903897925.1 uncultured beta proteobacterium
CGCAGAGTGAGTCCGACGAATAAGCGTATTGGGATGCATAGGTGTCCGCCAAAAATAGGTGGACGCCATAGTCTCCATTCGGGATTGCGGAATCAATATGGGAGAACTAGACGCTCACGCTGGATTGGGGGCTACTCACAGCCGACAGTACACCTTCTGGGGCACTTGCTTGTATGCAAGTACTACCTTGCTGTCCCAGTGCAATTCCAGCTGTCCGGTAGCCGGATAAAAATGTGCCGCCCATATTCTTCCACTGGTGAAGGTCTTAATTTGCATCGCGGACCGAAGCGTTGCTCAGCCGGCCCGCTTCATCAACGTTCTTTTCCTGAAAATCACTCCCCCACGACTGCCAATCGTCACCCCACAGCTCACAGGGGTGCTGTGTGCGGTCGGACCCGTTGCCACACAACATGTTGTCCGCTGCGCAGTACTTGTCACATCCCCAGCACAGGCGCTCAGGGTTGGCAGGATGCGTTGGAAATCGTTTTTTCACAGGACTTGCGGAACACCACCAATGGTGCACTCCGTTGCAGTTCATTCTAGAACTGGCGCAGCAGCTTAGTGTCCGAACGCTTACCACATTGGCTACGAGGCACTGCCTACCCTTTAGGCATCACACGCAAAGCCAATAAGCATGCGCCTGTGGAGCCACTGTTCAATAGTTATCCACAGATCAGCGCACAGTTACTGGGGATGAATCCGGCAATTTACTATTTGCTTTTTATGCATGCGGCCACTGACGTGCTCAAAAAACATCGATTTTTATGCATGCGAGGTTTAACATGCCAAGAAATTCCAATTATTTGAGCATGTCACCTCAGCAAATGTCAGCGCCTCCACCGTGAAACCCCTTGAAAGCCTAGACCCTGCCCGTTTTGACACCCCCGCCATTCTCAAAAAGCTGGCGGCTAGTAGCCGGCGCCTTGCTGAACTCAAGGGAATAGCAGCGTCTATTCCGAACCAGGGCATTCTGATCAACACACTGGGGCTGCAAGAAGCCAAAGACAGCTCTGAAATTGAAAACATCGTCACGACACATGACGAGTTCTTCAAAGATGATGTTAATCCAGAGGATTTCGCCAATCCCGCGGCCAAAGAGGTGCTGCGATACCTGAGAAGATTGGGTGCTCTCCATGCTGGATGCGGTAGAGACCACCGCGCAGCAAGCCATCAGCACGGTGAATGCCATCAAAGCGGCGCTGTTTGATTACAAGCACCGTATTCGTGCCGGGTACAAGTTCTACAGCCAGGACTTGATCAACAACCTGTTCACCCATCCCTATACCAAGATCGAATTCGTGCAGCGCGACCTGCAAATATCGCGCATGACCGCGACCAAGTATCTAGAAGAGTTGGTGGCGGGCGGCTTCGTCAGCAAGCACAAGGGTGGCCGCAGCAACTACTACATCAATATTGCACTCAATCAGATATTGCTGAAGCCAGATCAAAGAAAGTCATAACCCGTGGCTATTGCTATAAAACGGTCTAGACCCAAGATGCACGAGAAGAATTAAACGATTACGGGAGGAGCCCAAAGATGAACGAGATAATTTGTCCCCATTGCAACAAAGCATTCAAGATAGACGAGGCCGGTTACGCGGACATTCTCAAGCAGGTTCGAGACAGTGCGTTTGAGCAGCAACTGCACGAACGGCTGGAATTGGCCGAGCAAGACAAGCGCAATGCGGTAGCGCTGGCCAAATCCCAGCTCAGCAGCGAATTGCAAATGGCAGCTGCTGCCAAGGACTCCGAAATTCAGGGACTCAAAGCGCGAATCGATGCTGGCGAAGTTCAGCGTCAACTTGCTGTGGCCCAGGCCCTCAGTGCAGTTGAAAAAGAACGTGACACGCTTGCCAGTGAACTGGCACAGTCCAAACGGGAACAGCAGGCGGCAATCCATTTGGCCGAAGCAAAACTCCTGAGCGAACTGCAGGCTGCGGCCGCCAAAAAAGACGCAGAAATCCAGAGTCTGAAGGCCACCTTGGATGTCAAAGAGGTTGCTCAAAAGCTGGCGATTACCGAAGCGGTCGGTGTAGTTCAAAAAGAGCGCGACGAGATGAAAAGTGGTCTGGAACGCGCAGAGCTAGAAAAGCAACTCGCTGAAAAATCGCTGAAGGACAAATACGAGACGCAGATCAGGGATCGGGACGAAGCCATCGACAGGCTCAAAGACCTAAAGGCCCGACTGTCGACCAAGATGGTTGGAGAAACCCTGGAACAGCACTGCGAGACCGAGTTCAACCGCATTCGGGCAATGGCGTTTCCACATGCCTTTTTTGAAAAGGACAATGACGCGCGTACGGGTAGCAAGGGAGACTACATTTTTCGTGACTCAGACGCTGCCGGCACCGAGATCGTCTCCATCATGTTTGAGATGAAGAATGAAAGTGACCGCACCGCAACTAAGAACAAAAACGAGGACTTTCTGAAAGAGCTCGATAAAGACCGTAACGAAAAGGGCTGCGAATATGCTGTTCTGGTCACGCTCCTGGAACCAGAAAGCGAGTTGTACAACTCCGGAATTGTTGACGTCTTTCATCGCTATCCCAAAATGTATGTGGTGCGGCCACAGTTCTTTCTGCCACTCATCACATTGCTGCGAAATGCTGCGATGAATTCCCTCAAGTACAAGTCAGAGCTTGCGCTGGTCAAAGCACAAAACATCGACATCACGAATTTCGAAACCAATCTGGAGACATTCAAAACGGCGTTTGCGCGCAATTACGATCTGGCCTCCAACAGTTTTAAAAAGGCGATTGATGAGATCGACAAATCGATCGACCATTTGCAGAAAACCAAGGATGCGTTGCTGGGAACTGATAGGAACCTACGATTGGCCAACGATAAGGCGCAAGACGTGACGATCAAGAAGCTCACGCGGGGCAATCCGACGATGGCACAGAAGTTTGCCGAACTCAAGAGTCAAGGATCATCGGATGCAGAATGAGGTAACAGCAGGACCCCAATTTCTCAGGGCAGCAGGTCCGTATTTCACGCGCTCTCGAATCGTCGTGGGCGGAAGTTTTGCAGAACGACTGCCAGTTGCAGGCACCTCGGAGTTTCAGCAGCGGTATCTTTTTGAACCTGGGTCAGTGACAAATTCAAACTCAGGACTGTGACCAGCCAGGCGCCTGGCCAGCACGCCGGGGCCTGCTTCGCTATACTCTGGCGACGCCGTTCCCAGCCCGCCTGCGAACGGTTCTTTTGCTTTTATTGTCTGGCGGCCCCGCGCGCCGCCGACGCACCCCAAGGGCCTTCCAATGTTTGCATTCTCCAATGCCGTGCACGCTGCGCCGTGCCTGACGCGCCAGCGCAGTGTCCTGTTTTCCGCCCTGCTGCTGGCCCTGAGTGCCTGCTCCCCCACCCCACCGCCAACCGCCGCCGACAGCACACCGCCGCCGCCCGAAGTGGCCGTGGTGACGGTGGCGCGCGGCACCGTCGGTCTGCTGACCGAACTGCCGGGCCGCACCGAGGCCTACCGCACCGCCCAGGTCCGGGCCCGGGTCGCCGGCATTGTGCAGCGCCAGCTGTTCCGCGAAGGCAGCGAAGTGCAGGCCAACCAGGCGCTGTTCCAGATCGATGATGCCCCCTACCAGGCCAGCCTGGCCAGCGCCCAGGCCAGCCTGGCGCGCGCCGAAGCCAACCTGATGCAGGCCCAGGCCCAGGCCCAGCGCGACCAGCCGCTGGTCGAAGCCCACGCCATCAGCCAGCAAGACTATGTCAGCGCCGTGGCCCAGCAAAAGCTGGCCCAGGCCGATGTCGCCGCCGCCAAGGCGGCCATACAAAGCGCCCAGATCAATCTGGCCTACGCCAGCGTCACCGCGCCAATTGCCGGACACATTGGCCGTGCCCTGGTGACCGAAGGCGCGCTGGTCGGTCAAAGCGAGGTCACGCCGCTGGCCCTGGTGCAACAAACCAACCCGATGTATGTCAACGTCAGCCAGTCGGTGACCGAAGTGCTGGCGCTGCGCAAGGCCATCGCCAGCGGCCAGCTCAAGAGCGCCGGCAGCGCCGATTCGGCCCAGGTGCGCATCGTGCTGGACGACGGCAGCCTCTACCCGCTACCCGGCAAACTGCTGTTCAGCGACCTGTCGGTCGACCCCACCTCGGGCCAGATCAGCCTGCGCGCCGAAGTGCCCAACCCCAAGGGCATTTTGCTGCCCGGCATGTATGTGCGCGCGCAGCTGCAGCAGGCCGCCGCCAGCAGCGCCATCCTGTTGCCGCAGCAGGCACTGCAACGCTCCGCGCAGGGCGACAGCGTCAAGGTGGTCGGCACTGACGGCATGGTCAGCAGCCGCAACGTCAAGGTCGGCGCCGCCAAGGACAACCAGTGGGTCGTGCTCGACGGCCTGAAGGACGGTGAACAGGTGGTGGTGGAAGGCTTCCAGAAGATTCCAGCCAAGGCGCCGGTAAAACCGGTGCCTTGGCACGCCGCCCCGACGCCCGCCGCCAGCGCTTCGGCCGCTTCCGCAGCGCCTGCGGCATCGGCACCGGCACCGGCACCGGCCAAACCATAAGGGACTGGCATGGCAAAGTTTTTTATCGACCGCCCCATCTTCGCGTGGGTGATTGCGTTGTTCATCATTGTGCTGGGCGCAGTCGCCATCAAGCAGCTGCCGGTGGCCCAGTACCCGTCGGTGGCGCCGCCCAGCATTGTGGTCTCGGCGGTCTATCCGGGCGCCACTGCAGAAACGCTGGAGAACAGCGTACTCAGCGTGATCGAACGCGAAATGAATGGCTCGCCCGGTCTTATCTATATGGAAGCCGTGGCCCAGGCCGACGGCACCGGCTCGCTGACGCTCAGCTTTGACCCCGGCACCAGCCCCGACCTGGCCCAGGTCGATGTGCAGAACCGCCTGACCCGCGCCGCGCCGCGCCTGCCCCAGGTGGTAACGCAAAACGGCGTGCGTGTGGAAAAGTCGCGTTCCAACTTCCTGCTCTTCACCATGCTGTCGTCGGACAACCCGGACATCGACCCGGTGGCGCTGGGTGACTATGCTTCGCGCAATGTGCTGCCCGAAATCCAGCGCGTACCTGGCGTTGGCCAGGCCCAGCTGTTCGGCACCGAACGCGCCATGCGCATCTGGATCGACCCGGCCAAGCTGACCGGCTACAAACTCTCCGGCGCCGAAGTCAATGCCGCCATTGCGGCGCAAAATGCCCAGGTCACGTCCGGCACCATCGGCGACCTGCCGAACCTGCCCGGCCAGTCGATTTTTGCCGCTGTGGTGGTCAAGGGCCAGCTCAACTCGATCGAACAGTTCGGCAACATCGTGGTGCGCGCCAACACCGATGGCTCGCGCGTGCGCCTGAAAGACGTGGCCCGCATCGAAGTCGGCGCCCAGTCCTACTCGCCGCAGGCGCGTCTGAACGGCCGCCCGGCAGCCGGCATCGGCGTGCAACTGGCGCCTACCGGCAATGCACTGGCCACCGCCAAGGCAATCCGCAAGCGCATCGACGAAATTTCGCGCTACTTCCCGCCCGGCGTGAAGGCCACCATCCCCTACGACAGCTCCAAATTCATCGACATCTCGATCCGCCAGGTGCTGGAAACCCTGATTGAAGCGGTGATTCTGGTGTTCCTGGTGATGTACCTGTTCCTGCAGAACATCCGCTACACCCTGATCCCAACGCTGGTGGTGCCCATCACGCTGATGGGTACCTTTGCCACGCTGATGGCGGTGGGCTACTCGATCAACGTGCTGACCATGTTCGGCATGGTGCTGGTGATTGGCATTGTGGTCGACGACGCCATCGTGGTGGTGGAAAACGTCGAACGCATCATGCGCACCGAAGGCCTGTCACCACTGATGGCCACGCGCAAGGCCATGGACCAGATCCAGGGCGCCATCATCGGCATCACGGTGGTGCTGGTATCGGTGTTCCTGCCGCTGATGTTCTTCAGCGGCTCGGTTGGCAATATCTACCGCCAGTTCGCCACCGTGATGGTGTCCTCGATCCTGTGCTCGGCCTTCATGGCGCTGTCCTTCACGCCGGCCCTGTGCGCCAGTCTGCTGCAACCGATTCCGGCCGGACACCACCACAGCATGGGCGGCTTCTTTGGCTGGTTCAACCGCGGCTTTGACCGCACTACGCACGGCTACGAAAGCCTGGTGGCGCGCATTTTGCAGCGCAGCGGCCGCTTTCTGCTGATTTACGCCGCCATCCTTGTGGCGGTGGGCTGGACCTTCATGCGCCTGCCAACCTCGTTCCTGCCCAACGAAGACCAGGGCATCGTGTTGGCCAATGTGCAGCTGCCGCCCGGCGCCACCGTCAACCGCACCGGTGATGTGATGACCAAGGTGGAGCAATTCATGCTGAGCCAGCCCGAAGTACAGGACATGGTCAGCGTGCTCGGCTTCAGCTTTGCCGGCTCCGGCCAGAACGCCGGACTGGGCTTCGTAGCGCTGAAAAACTGGGACCAGCGCGAAGGTACCGAGCACACCGCGCAGTCGCTGGTGAAACGCGCCTTTGGCGGCCTGATGGGCATCAAAGACGCCTTCATCTTCCCGGTCAGCCCGCCCCCGATTCCCGAACTCGGCCGGGCCAACGGCTTTGCCATGCGCCTGCAGGACCGCGGCGGCAACGGCCATGCCGCGCTGATCGCGGCACGCAACCAGATTCTCGGTATGGCGGCCAAAAGCAAGCTGCTGACCGCCGTGCGCCCGGACGGCCTGGAAGACGCCGCCCAGCTGCAGCTCAACATCGACCGCGACAAGGCGGCAGCGCTGGGCATCAACTTTGCCAGCATCAACGCCGCCATTTCCACCGCGCTCGGCTCGGCCTACGTCAACGACTTCCCGAATGCCGGCCGCCTGCAACGCGTGATCGTGCAAGCCGACGCCAACAGCCGGATGCAGCCCAACGACTTGCTCGGGATCAACGTGCTCAACGCCAGCGGCCAGTCGGTGCCGTTCTCGGCCTTTGCCAGCACCGAATGGATCACCGGCCCGATGCAGACCATCCGCTACAACGGCTACCCCAGCGTGCGTATCGCCGGCGAACCGGCACCCGGCAGCAGCACCGGTGCCGCCATTGCCGAAATGGAAAGCCTGGCCAACCAGCTGCCACCCGGATTTGCTTTCGAGTGGACCGGACAATCCTACGAGGAAAAACTGTCCGGCTCGACCGCCGGGGTGCTGTTTGCGTTCTCGCTGCTGGCGGTGTTCCTGTGCCTGGCCGCTCTCTATGAAAGCTGGTCGATCCCGTTTGCGGTGATTCTGGTGGTGCCGCTCGGGGTGCTGGGCGTGACCCTGGCGGCGTCGCTGCGCGGGCTGGAAAACGATGTGTACTTCAAGGTCGGACTGATCACCATCATTGGCCTGTCGGCCAAGAATGCGGTGCTGATCATCGAGTTCGCCAAAGACCTGCATGCCAAGGGCCAGGGCCTGATCGAAGCGGTGCTGACCGCCGTGCACCTGCGCTTCCGGCCGATTCTGATGACCTCGATGGCGTTTATCCTGGGCGTGTTGCCGCTGGCCCTGGCCAGTGGCGCCGGCTCGGCCAGCCAGCGCGCCATCGGCACCGGCGTGCTCGGCGGCATGGTCTCGGCCACGGTGCTGGCGGTGTTGTTTGTGCCGGTATTTTTTGTCGTCGTGCGGCGCATTTTCAAGGGCAGCGAACGCCAACGCCGGCGCTACGCCCATGAGCGCCCGGAAGGCGAAACAGAACAAGGAAGCTCGAAATGAAGCGCCTCCCCCCACTGCAGGCCGCCGGCCTGACCCTGCTGCTGGCCAGCCTGAGTGCCTGTAGCTCAATGGCGCCCGATTACCAGCGCCCGGCAGCGCCAGTGCCGGCCCAGTTCAGCGATGCCGGCAGCGTCGTGCAGGCAGCGGACAGCGCCGTTGCCGACCTGCCCTGGCAATCATTCTTTGGCGACGCCGCACTGCAGCAACTGGTACAGACCGCGCTCGACAACAACCGCGACCTGCGCGTAGCGCTGCTCAATGTCGAACAGTACCGGGCCCAGGCCGACATCAAGGACGCCGACCGCTGGCCCAGCCTGGCTGCCGGACTGGGCGCTACCCGCGAAGTCACGGTCGGCGTGCCACTGAGCACGGTGTACAGCGCCGGGGTCCTGATGACCTCGTATGAAATCGACCTGTTTGGCCGCCTGCGCAGCCTGAGCGATGCGGCACTGGCCCAGTACCTGTCCACCCGCGAGGCCAGCAAGGCGGCCCAGATCAGCCTGATCGGTGCCGTGGCCACCGCCTATTACGGCCTGCACGCCGACACCCAGCTGCTGCGCTTGGCGCAAGACACGGTTCAGACGCGCGAAAGCAGCCTGCGCCTGGTGCAGCTGCGCTTTGCCCAGGGTGCCAGCACCCAGCTCGACCTGAGCCAGGCCGAAGCCCTGCTACAAGCCGCGCGCGTCAGCCTGGCGCAAACCAGCCGCCAGCTGCAACAAGACCAGAACGCGCTGGCCCTGCTGCTCGGTCAAGCCCTCAGCCCGGCACAAAAAGCGCAGCTGGCGCAAGACGCAACGCCGTCGCTGCCGGATCTGCCGGGCGCACTGCGCTCGGAGCTGCTGCTGCGCCGCCCCGACGTACTGCAGGCCGAGCAGCAACTGATCGCCGCCAACGCCAACATTGGCGCCGCACGCGCCAATTTCTTTCCCAAAATCAATCTGACCGGCAGTATCGGCAGCGCCAGCACCGATCTCAGCGGCCTGTTCCAGGACGGCTCCTTTGCCTGGACCCTGGCACCGCAGCTGCTGTTGCCGATTTTTGACGCCGGCCGCAACCAGGCCAGCCTGAAAGTGGCCGAAGTCGGCCGCGACATGGCGCTGGCACAGTACGAGAAAGCCATCCAGTCCGCCTTCCGTGAAGTTGCCGATGCCCTGGCGGCACGCAGCACACTGGCCGAGCAGCTGCAGGCGCAGCAGGCGCAAACCCGCGCCGCGCGCCAGATTGCCCAGCTCACCGATCTGCGCTTTGAACACGGTGCCGCCAGCAGCCTGGAAGTTCTCGACGCGCAGCGCTCGCTGTACGCCGCGCAACAGGCCGAGATCCAGCTCCAAAGCCAGGTTCAGCAAAGCCTGGCGACCCTGTACCGGGTGCTGGGTGGCGGCTGGACCGCGCCCGCCACGCCCGCCGCGTCTTAGTCAGACCACTTCGGCAGCGCTGCGAAAGGCTTCCACGGCGGCCGGTACGCCACAGTAGATCGTGGCGTGCAGCAGCACTTCCTGGATTTCCTCCACCGTGGCGCCATTGTTCAGGGCGCCCCGCACATGGCCCTTGAGCTCATGCGACTTGCCCAACGCCGTCAGCATGGCCACCGTCACCAGGCTGCGGGTTTTCAGGTCCAGGCCGGGGCGCTGCCAGACATCGCCCCAGGCGTTGCGCGTGATGTGCTGCTGCAGCGGTGCCGTGAAGTCGGTCACGCCGGCATAGGCGCGGGCTACGAATTCTTCACCCATGACCTGCTTGCGCATGGCCAGGCCGTTGTCAAATTGGGGGTCGCTCATGGTGGCTCCAGTGTCCGGTAGTTGTATCGCTGGCGATTATTCACCAGCCCCCGGCCCCTGGCGCCTCAGTCCACCAGAAAGGTCGATGCAGTGTCCACGCGTTCTTGGTCGGCGGCGCCGGCGCCGGCCACCACCAGGCGGATCGGCAGCACCTGGCCGGCATGGCGCTGCGCCTGCTGCGGGCTCAGGCGCAGCGTCACGGTCAGCATCTGCGCCTGTGCCGGCAACAGCTGCAGGCGCAGCGGCGGCACCAGTTGCAGACCGTCCAGCCCCGCGACCGTGACCTGCAGGTCGCGCCGGCGCAGCTGCGCATTCATCACCTGCAGACGGTAAACGTTTTCCACCGCACCGCCGGCCACTACGCGGGCCAGCACCCCCCGATCACGCATGGCATTGACGCGCAGCGTGGGGCGCTCGGCAAAGCGGTTCGCCACCAGGCCCAGCGCCAGCAGCAGCAAGCCGCCATAGACCCAGACGCGGCGGCGCCGCAAGTGCCCGCGCAAGCCCAGCGGCTGCGGCCGCAAACCCGACAACGCGGCTTCGGACGCCAACCGGATCAAGCCGCGCGGCGCGCGCATCTTGTCCATCACCTGGTTGCAGGCGTCAATGCACAGGCCACAGCTGATGCACGCGGCCTGCAAGCCCTGGCGAATATCGATTCCCACCGGACAGACCTGCACGCACAGCGTGCAGTCAATGCAGGCGCCGCTGCCGCGCAACTGCGGGTCACTGCCCCGCGGGCGCGCCGCCCGGGGTTCGCCGCGCTGCCGGTCGTAGGCCACATACAGAGTATCTGCATCCATCAGCGCGCCCTGGAAGCGCCCATACGGACACATATGTTGGCACACACTCTCGCGCAGATAGCCGGCGTTGCAGTAGGTGGCGCCGGCATAAAACAGCACCCAGAACGTTTCCCAGGACCCGAGCTCCAGCGGCATACTGGCGAGCAGCGCGCGGATCGGCGTGAAATAGCCAACGAAAGTCAGGCCGGTCCACAGGCTGAGCAGCCCCCAGAGCAGGTGTTTGCTGCCCCGGCGCAGCAGCTTTTCCCGACCCCAGGCGCTGTGGTCAAGCCGCAAGCGTCCCTGGCGATCGCCCTCGGTACGCAGCTCCAGCCACTGGAACAACTCGGTATAGACAGTCTGCGGACAGGCAAAGCCGCACCAGACGCGCCCGGCCAGCGCCGAAGCCATGAACAGCAGCAGGGCGCAAATCATCAGCAAGCCGCTCAGATAGACCAGGTCCTGCGGATAGAGCACCGCGCCAAACAGAAAAAACCGCCCGCCTGCAAGGTCGAACAGCACCGCCTGCTGGTCCTGCAGCTGCCACCACGGCAGGCCATAGAACACCAACTGAGTCAGCCAGACCATGGCCCAGCGCCAGCGCGAGAACACGCCACTGATGGAACGGGCCTGGATTTTTTCAAACTCGGAGAGGGCCTCGACGGGCAGGATGGGAATGGTGCGCATGGGTGTGGAATCGGGCAACTGGAAACAGGACCCGATCGTGATCCGAAGTGATCTGCTGCGCAATATTCAGATATATTGAAAAACTACCGTATCAGATGACCTCGCCACCGATGCCGACACCGCACCCTAAGCTGTACCAGCAACTGGCCGATGACCTGGCCCAGGCAATCCGCAGCGGCCTGCTGCGCCCCGGCGAGCGCCTGCCATCGGTACGCGCCACCTGCCGCCAGCGCGGCGTCAGTCCGTCCACCGTATTCCAGGCCTACGCGCACCTGGAGTCGCTCGGGCTGGTGGAGGCGCGCAGCCGCTCCGGCTTTTATGTGCGCGCCACGCGGCGCCGCTGGCGGCGCTGGCCCGCCAGGAGGCCACACCGGTCGCCATCAGTGAACTGGTTTACGCGCTGCTCGGCTCGACCCGCGACAGCGAGGTGGTGCCGCTGGGCTCGGCCTTTCCTGCAGCGCACCTGTTTCCCTTTGCCGAACTGGCGCGCTGCGGCGCGCGCGCCATGCGGCGCCTGCAACCGGCACAGATTACCGGCGCCCTGACCGCCGGTGACGAGGGCTTGCGCCAGGCCTTGCGACGCCGCTATGCGCTGCATGGCGTGGCCCTGCACGACGAAGAACTGGTCATCACCAACGGCGCCATGGAAGCCCTCAACCTGTGTCTGCAGGCGGTCACACAGCCCGGGGACATCGTGGTGGTGGAATCGCCGACCTTTTATGCCGCCCTGCACGCCCTGGAGCGCCTGCACCTGCGTGCCGTGGAAGTCCGCACCGACCCGCAGGAAGGTGTCGATCTGGCGGCACTGGGCGAATTGCTGGCGCGCCAACGCGTGGCAGCCTGCTGGTTCATGCCCAGTTTCCAGAATCCGCTGGGCGCGCTGATGCCGAGCGCCAAACGCCAGGCGCTGGTGGAACTGCTGGAACGCCACGGCGTACCCTTGATCGAAGACGATGTGTATGCCGAACTGCACGCCGACAACCAGCGCCCGCCTCCAGCCAAAGCCTTTGACCACAGTGGCAACGTGCTGCATTGCTCCTCGTTTTCCAAATGCCTGGCACCCGGCTACCGGGTCGGCTGGGCCGCCGCCGGGCGCTTCGCCCCGGCTGTCACCCGGCTGAAAATGATGAGCTCGCTGGCCAGCGCCATTCCAACGCAACGGGCGCTGGCCGACTACCTGGCCCAAGGTGGTTACGACAAGCATCTGCGGCGCTTGCGCGAAGCCTTGCGTGGCGAGCAACAAAGCGCCCTGCGCAGCATTGCGCGCCACTTTCCGGCCGGCACCCGTGTGACGCAACCCGCAGGCGGCTATTTCGTCTGGCTTGAACTGCCGCCCGGCGTGAATGCACTGGAACTGCACCAGCAGGCACGCGCCCTGTCCATCAGCACCGCGCCCGGGGTGCTGTTCTCGGCCGACCGCCGCTTCACCCACCATCTGCGCCTGAACCTGGGGCATCCGGGTGACGCCCGCGTGGAAGCCGCGCTGAAAACGCTCGGTCAGCTGGCAAGCCAACTATGCCAGTCCGCCGGCGCGCCATAGTGGCGCCTAAAATCGGCCGCTATTCAGCCCTTCACCAGCGCCCGCGCGCGCCACACCATGATGCAGAAACCGCTATTCGCCGGACTCTTGTTATTGCTACTGAGCCAATGCAACGCCAGCGCGCAGGACCACGCCGCCTGCCAAGCCGGCTGCGAATCCGACCAGCACCAATGCCGCACCGAAGCCGATGCGCGCGAAATATCGGAACGCTATCCGCCACTGCCGGACAACAACGAAATGCTCGATCGCAAACGTGATCTGCGTTCGGTGCTGGACGACCGACAACGCGCCTCCGCGACCCTGAAAGACCAAAAATTCGAACGCTATCAGGCATGCTACCGGAGCTATATGCAATGCCTGTCAGTGTGCCCCGGGGCAGCAATGCCAGACAGGCCAGCGGCAGCACCGGAAAACCAGCCTCGGCAAGGGCCGCAAAATAGCGTGAAATAGACCCCGCCCGGACGCTATTTTTATACCTTGTACGGCGCACCAAACGGACTATTTCCCCGTACAATTTTGGTACGAATTTATCAGTTTGGAAGTTGCAAGCATATGTACCGCGTAGTCACCAAGACACTGCGCTATCAGAACGGGCAATGGCGCAGGGTTGTAGAAACCGGGCCCTGGCAACCGTACCACCAGTGGGCCACCCGCTGGGCCGATTACCTGAAGTCAACCCACAACTACGATGTGGTCGAAGTGCAGTCCAATGTGCATAGCCGTCAGACCGCTGAGCAGGCCAGCCACTAGCTGCGGCTAGGCCACGGCAAGGCAGCGGCCGGCACGCTCAGGGAGTGAATATTTCCTTGATGCGATCAAGCAGGTCAGGCTCCAGATCGAGCCGGCGCACGCCAGTATCGACAAACTCGTCATAGACCCAATCGCCCTGCACTTGCGCCACACCGGTGGGCGCAAGCGGCGTGCTGACCGGCTTGCCGTTCAGTGCCACGTGCATGAAATCGATCCAGATCGGCAAGGCCAGCGTGGCGCCAAATTCGCGCGTACCGAGCGACTGCGGCTCGTCATAGCCCATCCAGGCCACTGCCGTGTTGCTGCCGCTGTAGCCGGCAAACCAGCCGTCAAAGGCATCGCTGCTGGTACCGGTTTTGCCCGCCAGGTCGGAACGGCCCAGGCGTTGCGTTGCCGCGGCACCGGTACCGGTCACCGTCACCTCGTGCAACATGCTGCTCATCACGAAGGCATTGCGGGCATCCAGCACACGGTCGCTGTCTTGCGCCACCGGCGGCGGCTTGGCCTCAAACAGCACCGCGCCGCGCGTGTCAACAACCTTCTGAATCAGGTAGGGATTGATGCGATAGCCGCCATTGGCAAATACCGAATAGGCCGCCGCCATCTGCAGCGGCGTCACGGCACCGGTGCCCAGCGCCAGCGTGTAGTTGAGCGGCTGGCGGTTCAGATCAAGACCAAAATGGCCCAGGAAATCGTGCGCATAGGCCGGTGTGATGGCGCGCAACAGGCGCACCGCGGCGACGTTTTTGGACTGCGCCAGGGCACGGCGCAGGCTGATCGGGCCTTCGTAGACGTTGTCGTCGTTTTGCGGTGTCCATTCCGCCCCGCCGGTTTCGGCACTGCTCAGGGTCAGTGGCGCATCGTTCACCTGGGTGCCCGGGGCATAGCCTTTTTCCAGCGCCGCTGAATAGATAAACGGCTTCATCGCAGAGCCGGGCTGGCGCCAGGCCTGGGTTGCGTGGTTGAACTGGCTGGCACTGAAATCAAAACCACCAACCATGGCGCGGTAGGCGCCGGTCTGGTTATTCAGCGCGACAAATGCCGCACCCACATTGGGCAACTGCGCAATGCTCCAGTGGCCCTTGGCTTCCTGTTGTACCCGGATCACCGCGCCAGGCCGGATTTTCAGGCCCGCGCTGGCCTTGGGCGCCAGCGCCGCAGCGGCCCACCGCAAGCCGTCACTCGGTATATCCACCGGGTCACCATTGGCCAGAGTGGCGTGCACGCCCTGGGGGTTGACCGCAATGACCACAGCCGCCAGCATGCGATCGCTCGCCGGATGCTGTGCCAGCGTGGTTTCGATCAGCTTCTGGCGCTCTTCGGGATTGCGTGGCAAATCGACAAAAGCCTCCGGGCCGCGATAGCCATGGCGCTGGTCATAGGCCAGCACATTGCGCCGCACGGCGTCATAGGCGGCTTCCTGCTCGCTGCTGATCAGCGTTGTAGTGACGATGATGCCGCGCGTATAGGTGTCTTCCTTGAACTGCGCCGCCATGGTCTGGCGCACCATCTCTGCCACATATTGGGCGTGGTTGCTAAAGGTCTGCCCGTCCATGCGCACGTGCAGGTCTTCGGCCTGGGCCTGCCTCAGCTGGACATCGTTGATATAGCCCAGCTCGTGCATGCGCTTGAGCACCAGCAACTGGCGCGCCTTGGCGCGCTTCGGGTTGACCACCGGATTGACGGTCGACGGCGCCTGCGGCAGGCCGCCGAGCATGGCGGCCTGGGCAATCGTCACATCTTTCAGTGACTTGCCAAAATACACCCGCGCGGCAGCGCTGAAGCCATAGGCGCGCTGGCCCAGATAGACCTGGTTCATATAGAGTTCGAGAATCTGGTCCTTGCTCAGGGTACGCTCGATCTTGTAGGCCAGCATCACTTCGGTGAGCTTGCGCGAAAACACTTTTTCCTTGGTCAGGAAAAAATCGCGTGCCACTTGCATGGTGATGGTCGATGCGCCCTGCTTCAGGCCGCCGGTGAGGTCGGCAATGACTGCTCGTGCAACGCCCTTGAAGTCGACCCCGCCATGCTCGTAAAAGCGCGAATCTTCAATCGCCAGCAAGGCCTGCTTCTGGATCAGCGGAATATCCTTGATGGCAGTGAATTCACGCCGCTCCTGGCCAAACTCGCCGATTTGCACGCCGTCTGCGGTATAGACGCGCAAGGGAATTTTTGGACGATAGTCGACCAGCGCATCAAGACTGGGCAAATCCAGCGGGGTGGCGGCCAGGGCCGAGCCCAGCAACAGCGTCCACAGCACGGTGGCACGCAACAAGGTGGCAAGAAAGGACAATGTCAAGATGGGCGAACGTCGGGGCACAAGCCGCCATTATCGGGTGCCCGGGCTTGCCATGCTTCAGTTCCAGACATGGTGGTAAATATAAGGCACCATCAGCGCACCCAAAATACCGTGCGCACCCATCGCCAGACTGGAATAGGCGCCCGCTTCCTTGCTGACACTGAAGGCGCGCGAAGTGCCTATGCCATGGGCACCGACACCAATCGCGAAGCCGCGCTGCCACCACGCATGCACGCCGACAAAATTGAGAATATAGCGGGTCAGCACAGCGCCCAGAATGCCGGTGATCACGGCATAGACGGCAGTCAGGGTCGGCGACACGCCAATGCGCTCGGCAATGCCCATGGCAATCGGCGCCGTTACCGATTTGCCAAACAGGCCACCCACCATTTTTTCGTCGGCCCCAAGCCAGCGCGCCACACTGACGGCACTGCCAATCGAAACCAGGCCCCCGACCAGCAGCGACAGCAGCAAAGGCAAAGCACGCGCGCGCAAGGCATCAATGCCACGGTAAATCGGAATCGCCAGCGCCACCGTCGCCGAACCCAGCAGAAAGTGCACAAACTGCGCGCCGGCAAAATAGCTGGCATAGGGCATGCCGATCAGCGAGATGAACAAGGCCACCAACAGCACGGCGATGGCCACCGGATTGGCCAGCGGATTTTGCCGGCTGCGCTGATAGACCGATAAACCAATCTGGTAAGCACACAAAGTGATAAACAAGGCCAGCAACGGACTGCCCGATAGATAGACCCAGATTTCCACCATCGACTGCGGCTTATTCATCGCTAGGGGTCTTTCCGCCCAATAGCTTGAGTACCAGCGCGGTACTGGCCACCGTCAACACCACGCTCACCAGCAGCGCACTGCCGATGGCAAAGGCGTTGGCGCGCAACTCCGGCAGGTACAGCACCACGCCCACAGCCGCCGGAACAAACAGCAGCCCCAGATACTGGCTGAAACTGTCGGCCACGCTGGCCAATGCGGGGTGTATAGAACCACGCAACACCAGCCAGGCCAGCAGCAGCACCAGACCTATGACCGGCCCCGGCAGGGTTGGCAGCAACAGCCGGGAGCCGAGCTCGCCCAAGCCCTGAAAGAACAGAATCTGCAGCAAGCCGGAAATCATCGCCCTGCCCCGGCCTATTCCATGCGTGAAATATAGTTGGCAACCGCTTCCACATCAGCATCCGTCAAGGTCCGGGTGTTGGCCATCATCAAGGGGTCAATGCGACCGGCACCGCTGCGGTAGCGCTTGATGGTTGACATCAGATAGGGCACTTGCTGACCGGCAATGCGGGCAATTTTTTCATTGCCGCGCCCGTCCAGCGCATGGCAGCGCCAGCAAATCTCGGTATAGATCTTCTTGCCAGCCGCCATCAGTGCCGGCGCCGCCTTGGAGGTATTGACGTTGACCTTCTGACTCGAATAGAACACCACCATGCCGATTTTTTCATCGGCGGTCAGCGCCTTGATCATGCCTTCCATAAATTCGTTGCGCCGCATGCCGATGCTGAACTTGCGTATCTGCTCCAGCAGGTAGCTGGGATTCTGGCCGGCCAGATTGGGAATATCGGGTTTGAGACTGTTGCCGCCTTCGCCGTGGCAATTGGCACACACCGCAGCCACCGAGCGCCCGAGTTTGAGCGATTGCTCGGTCAGGCGCGGGCTATCCGTCACTTCCTGCAGACGCGCCACCAAGTCCACATTGGCCGAGGCCCGGGCTTGCGGACTTTGCGCCACGGCCCAGCCCGGCACCAGCAAGCCCAGGCCGCAGGCCCATAGTCCGAGGTACAAACGAAGAAATGCCATGGCGCAATCCTGAATTAGTTATAGCCACGCAATTGTTACCAGTTTTTACCGACTTATTACCCTAACTGCACGACTAGTTGCCGATTTGTTGACACAAGCGTGCCCGGCTCCCTGACAAGCAAGATTTGTTCGACAATGGCGCTTATTTTTTCAGCACTTTGATCCATGACCCATCACCTGAAAATCGACATCGTCTCCGACGTGTCCTGTCCCTGGTGTGCCGTCGGCCTGTTTGCCCTGGACACGGCGCTGCGCCAACTACAAGGCGAAATCACTGCCAGCCTGCAATTCCAGCCGTTTGAGCTGAACCCACAGATGCCGCCCGGCGGCCAGGATATTGGCGAGCACCTGAGCGAAAAATACGGTTCCACGCCAGAGCAGCAAGCGCAAATCCGCGACACCATCCGCCAACGCGGCGCCGCCGTCGGTTTTGCATTCAATCCGGACGGCCGTGGCCGCATCTACAACACTTTTGACGCCCACCGCCTATTGCACTGGGCCGGCGCCAGCCACCCGGAACAGCAGCACGCACTGAAAGTAGCCTTGCTGCAGGCCTGCCACCGTGACAGCCTGGCGATGGACGATGCCGAGGTGTTACTGGACGCTGTGCAGACTGCGGGGCTCGACGTGGAACGGGCACGCGCCATTCTGCGCAGCGGCGCCCATGCGCAGGCGGTGCGGGAACAACAGGCCTTCTACAGCAACGCCGGGGTGCGTTCCGTGCCGGCCTTCATCATCAACGACCGGCACCTGATTTCCGGCGGACAACCGGTCGAAGTTTTCGACAAGGCGCTGCGCCAGATTGCTGCGCAAGACAAGGAATAGACGGCTACGCGGCGTCCGCTGCGCTGCATTCTTCGGGCAGCGCATTCAGGTTCTGCTGTTCGTGGCGGAAGTCCACGCTGCGCCGGCCTTGCGCGTCCTGGCGCAGGCGCAGCACATACAGACTGTCGAAATCCGCATCGTCCCAAACCGGTACATCGGCGCTGTTGCCCCCCAAAGTTGCCACCAGACTGCGCGCCAGGGTCTGCGCCCAGTGGTGCTCCCAGGCCACGAAATAGAGGCCCGGCGGCTGCGCCAGCAACTGCGCTGCGAGTGGCTGGATATCTTCCATGCCATGCGCTATCTGCACTGGCAATCCAGCCCGCACCGCGGTCGGCTCGATCGTCGCCAGCGGACGGATATAGGCATACAAAATACCTTTGTCATTCTTTGGCTGGGCCGGATTCGGCGCATAAATAGCGTTCGGCCTGCCGTAGCGCGATAGCAGCAGCGGCGCCAGCGCCAGCGCACGGTTCAAACCCTTGCAGTTGAGCTGGCCCAAACCGGCCTCCGGTTTTTCCGCGTGGCGCAGTATCACGATGGTGGTCTGCGGCGTGGGCTGGGCCTGCGCCAGACCGGCGCTCAGCAGCAGCGCGGACAAGGTTCGGCGCAGGAGTTGCATGGCGTGTATTTGCATGCCCGCATTGTCCCGCATTGTCCCGCATGCAGACGCTCCCAGCGCTACACCGGCACAACGCAGGCGTGACAAAAAACTGTCTTCAGTAACCTATTTCACGGCGTTGGGGCATTCCATTTATCCCGTACCATAGCGGCACTACGGCTTATCCTGAGCCGTTCCCCGGAGGATCTATGGCTAAAGGTGACCAGCGCAGCGAGAAGATGTCCAAGAAACCGAAAAAGGACAATTCAACACCCAAAAACTCCGGCTCAGACCGGCCCGCACCACCCGTCACCTCAGTGATTCCACGCGGCAAAGACAAAGACAAATATAAATAAGGCGCCGGCCTGCCATGGCCCTATAGCGCGATTCAGACTATTCGGTCTGCGCCGTCGAGCTGAAAAACCGCCACCGTCTGCACCAGATCTTCCGACTGGGTTTGCAGACTGCTGGCGGCGGCGGCAATTTGTTCGACCAGCGCCGCATTTTTCTGCGTTACCAGGTCCATATGCTTCACCGCCTCGCCGACTTGCGCCACACCCGAGGCCTGCTCGTGACTGGCGCTGCTGATCTCGCCCATCAGGGCAGTCACCCGGCGAATAGCATGCACCACCTCGGTCATGGTGCTGCCCGCTTTGTCGACCAGCACCGAGCCCTGCTCCACGCGCGTGACGCTGGCATTGATGAGGCTCTTGATTTCCCGGGCGGCGTCGGCACTGCGGCCGGCCAGCGAGCGCACTTCGGTCGCCACCACGGCAAAACCACGGCCCTGCTCACCAGCACGCGCGGCTTCCACCGCAGCATTCAACGCCAGAATATTGGTTTGAAATGCGATGCCATCAATTACCCCGATGATGTCGCTGATGCGGCGCGAAGATTCATTGATGCCACGCATGGTATCGACCACCTGGGCCACCACCACGCCACCTTGTGAAGCCACGGTGCTGGCCTGTGCCGCGAGTTGATTCGCCTGCGCGGCGCTATCGGCGTTGTGCTTCACCGCGACACTCAGTTGTTCCATGCTGGCCGCGGTTTCCTCCAGGGAACTGGCTTGGCTCTCGGTACGGGCTGACAGGTCATTGTCGCCGAGCGAAATCTGGGCACTGGCGTTGGCAACCCCTTCAGCGCCATCGCGCACCTGGCCCACCACCCGCGCTAGATGGCTGCGCATATGGGCCAGCGCCTGCAACATCTGGGCGGTTTCATCGCGGCCCTCGACCAGCACCCGGGTGGACAGATCGCCTTGGGCGATGCGCTCGGCGGCCTGCACGCCATGGCGTAGCGGAACTGTGATGGAACGGGTCACCGATAGCGCCAGCACAATTCCCAGCAGAATGGATACCACGGCGGCCGCTGTGATCGCGAATTCACTGGCGCGCGCAGCCGCATCGGCCTCAGCCTGCACCTGAGCCAAAATGTGGTGGGCGTATTCGGCCACCGCATTGACCGCAGCCAGGTAGTTGTTGGCAAGTGGTCGCAAGTCGCGGTCCACGGCATCGGAAATAGCGTCTCCGGCCTTTTGTCGGTGGATCAGTGCGGCTCTGGCGTCCAGGTAGTGGCTGCGAGCGGTGGCCGCATCGGCCATCAATTGCCGCGCCTGATCGCCCACCAGCAAAACTTCGAGTTGCTTCTGGTCTTCGCTGATCGCCTTGGAAGTAGCGCCCATCTCCTTCTGCAGTGCATCAAAATAGCCGGCGTCCTGGGTTTTCAGCGAAGCCAGGGCGCGCACCCAGTTGGTATTGATTTGTGCCGCCCAGCGTTGTGCCAGCATGCTGCGCTGTAATTCGACGGTGGCGATGTTTTTACTGGTGCCTTGCAGGCTGCTGAGCCGCCAGACACTAACCGCGGCAATCGCTGAGGTAATCAACAACACCAAGGCAAAGGCCAACGCTAGGCGTTGGCCAATGGTTACTTTATTCATGGGGTCTCCACTGGCGCAGACCAGAGCTAGGCAAAACGGTAACACACTGCCATCTATTTTCAGGCCTTTATCCGTGCCGCTAGCAATGCTGTTATCCGCGGCGGTATTCAGGCGCCGGAATTGGGTCGCAGTACGGTGTTGCATCGCTCGCAGGCTTAGCCCCCTGGCTGGCACCACCAACTATTGATCCTGGTCAAACTGGCATTATTCGGAGTTATTTACCCTGCGCGGGCAAGCGCAGGAATAATGCGCAGTCCAGCCACCGGGAGGCCGTTCGGCAAAGGCAAAGCACGCAGATGTCCAGTATTGATCTCTATGCCAATCTCAAGGAACTGGCCCAGGGCACCTTCCCCAAGCGCTGCAATAACTGCGGCGCGCGCTACGAGACGGTGGAAGATTTTGTGCGCGCAACGCAAGGCATCAAACCAGCGGCCAGCGGATTGAAACAGGGATTTGATGATGATGGCCAGCCCATTATCGAGTTGTTTCGCAATTGTCCCTGCGGCTCGACATTGATGGATGTATTTCACAGCCGGCGCGACAACTCCGCCGCAGGCATCAAAAGCCGAGCCGACTTTGACCGCCTACTGCGCCAACTGGTGGACAGTGGTGTCGATGTAGCGCTTGCCCGCAGCGAAGTATCCCAATGGCTGCATGGGCAGGACAACCATTTGCTGCAACTACTGAAAGCGGGCACGCCTGACCAAAAATAGCCTTGCTAGCCGAATAGCGGCGTATGCAACAGTGCGTTGCGCAAAGCCAGCCCGCCTAGCACCACAAAGATGAGCGAGGCCGCAATGTGTACCGCCTTGGGATGCAGCTGGCTGGCAAAACGGCTGCCGAGGTAAATCACCGGCACATTGGCCAGCATCATGCCCAGCGTGGTACCTGCGACGACACTGAAAAAGTCGCGGTATTGCGCGGCCAGCGCCACTGTCACCACTTGCGTCTTGTCACCCATTTCCGCCACAAAGAAAGCCATCAGCGTGGTGCCAAACACACCCATGGCTTTCTTGGGCATGACAATTTCGGCTTCATCGAGATGGTCTGGCACCAGAATCCAGCCCGCCATCAAAACAAATGACAGCACGATGGCCCAGTTCATGAGGGTGGGGCTAAGGCTTGCGGCGAGCAAGGTGCCTAGGCCACCGGCGCAAGCGTGGTTGGCCAAGGTGGCCAGCAACACGCCCAGCACGATCGGTAACGGTTGGCGGTAGCGCGCGGCCAGCACCAGCGACAGCAGTTGCGTCTTGTCGCCGATTTCAGCCAGGGCAACGACGCTGGTGGATACGAAAAATGATTGCAACATGGAATACTCCGGGCCGAAAACGCTATCACCGCACACTGATAGGAAATTGCAGCGGTCCAGGGTTTTGTCAAATTCAGGAATGCCCGGCGCACTGCTATTGCAGGCAAGCAGGCAGGTAGGTAGGTGGGCCGGGCTATTCTAGCCGCCGCATACTGCGCGCCGCCTGGGCGCTAACATCCGCATTGAATTCCCTTGACTCTATAGTTGATACAGGGTTTCCAATACGCCCAGCAATCCTGCCAGACAAACCGCCAAACCCCTTCCATGCCACCACTCGCAGAACTTATCCAACACGGCAGCAGCAACCTTTGGGTATTCATCCCGACCGCAATTTTGCTGGGCGCCCTGCATGGGCTGGAGCCCGGCCACTCCAAAACCATGATGGCGTCCTTCATCATCGCCGTCAAAGGCAGCGTTGGCCAAGCCGCGCTGCTCGGACTGTGCGCGGCCTTCTCGCATTCACTGATCGTCTGGGCCCTGGCAGCGGCGGCCTTGCAGTTTGGCAATGCGCTGATAGCCGAGCAGGCAGAACCCTATTTCATGCTGCTATCCGCAGCCGTCGTGATAGGCGTTTCGGTGTGGATGTTTTTGCGCACCCGCCGCGACGAACTGGCCGCCAAAACGCAGCAGCACGCACCGCATGGCGGCCAGGTCATCAACACCGGACACGGCATTGTCGAGCTGGAAATATTCGAAACCGGTGTGCCCCCGCGCTTTCGCCTGCATGCCTATAACCTGGCCATGGCGGCCCAGGCATGGGACGCACACAGCGTCGCCCGCGTAGAAACCATTCGTCCGGACGGCAGCCGGCAATCCTTCGACATGCAGCCCGAGGGACTCTATTTACAGTCCCCGCAGGAGTTGCCGGAACCCCACGAATTCGAGGCCGTGCTCAGCATCGGACACGGCGACCACCTGCACCGGTTTGAAGTACGCTTCAGCGAAGCCGCGCATGAACATGGACACGCGCATGGGCATGGGCATAGCCACGCCCACCATGCACACGACCACCCGCACCCGCAACATGCGCATGACATTGGCGACGATTTGCTCGGTGGTGACGGCAGCTACCAGGACGCGCATGAACGCGCGCATGCAGAGGACATCAAGCGCCGATTTGTCGGCAGACAGGTAACTACCGGGCAAATCGCCATGTTCGGTCTGACCGGGGGACTGGTACCCTGCCCGGCATCCGTCACTATTTTGATGATTTGCCTGCATTTGAAACGTTTTTCGCTGGGCGCTGCCATGGTGGCGAGTTTCAGCATCGGGCTGGCACTATCGCTGGTCAGCGTGGGCGTGATTGCGGCCTGGGGTGCGCAGCATGTCGGCAAGCGCTTGGGCCACGGGCGCTTTGGCGATCTGGCGCGCAAGATGCCCTATTTCTCCAGCGGCCTGATGGCCGTCGTCGGCGCATTGATGGGCCTGCAAGCGCTGCTGCAACTGGGCAGCGCCTGAGTCCCACGCCGCTGCGCCGCAACCCTGGCTTCGTCCACGGTCCAGCCGATCGACCAGCTTTTGCTGACCGCCAGATTCCGCACCGGGTTCAGTCCGGAAAATCGGGTTGTGAATTGCATGCTATTGGCTCCTTTAGGCCCCCGTGCAACGCGTAACACACGCGTTGCAGGCCTGATGGAAATGCTACAAATTCGAACCTCAAGAGTTCGTAAAATTGCGCCCGAGACTTGTATAAATTTTGCAAAAACTGCGCTAAGCAGCCACCGCCAGCAGCACCAGTTTGACGATCAGCAGGCCTGCCGCAATCACCAAATAACCGCGCAACACCAGCATCCACACCTTGCTGGACAGGCTCAGGCGTGCCGGCGCCAGACTTTCCAGTGGCGGCATACGCCAGTTGTCACGTTCCGCTTGCGTCATAAGCGGTGCGGCTTCCTGCAGCTGCACCAGTCCCTTGCGCTGTTCATACACTTTCACCGCAAAAGACAGCACCGCGCCGAGCAAGGTGCCGCCAACCATGATGCCGATCATGTGGGCATCGCTGATGTCGGGAAACAGCACGGCAGCCGTCAAAATTACCGAGAGCAGCACCAGCACGGCAATGATGGCGGCGGTGAACCAGTTCAGCTTCTTCGAGTTGGCCCATGGTCCGAGCACTGCCTTGTCATTGCACAGCAGCAACAGAAATACCGTGGCACTGGGCAGCAACACGCCGGCCAGGGTTTGCACCAGATTCGTCAGCAGGCCGAGCGGCGTTCCGGGCGTCAGCACCAGCGCGGCGGCGACCACAATCAGCCCGCCATAAACAGCATAAAACGCCTTGGCATCGCCGGGCTTGCGGTGCAGCGAATGGCGCACTGCAAATACGTCGCCAATGGCATAGGCGGTGGATAGCGACACTGCCAAAGCGCCAATGATGGAGGCATCAATCAGGGCAATGGCAAAAAACACGCCCGGCAACCGGCCATAGTATTTTTCCAGTCCGTTGGCGATGCCCAGTGCATCGGTAAAGTTGCCAAACTCGGCTTGCCCGACAAAGGTTTGCGCCGCAAACGCCATCATTGCCACACCGCCCACTACCACCATCACGATACCGATCCACAGATCGGCCTGCTGATAGCGAATAAAGCGTGGCGTGATGCGCTTGTCAATTACATAGCTCTGCTGGAAGAAGAGTTGCCAGGGTGCCACGGTGGTACCAACAATGCCGATGATCAGCAGCATCACGTCGCTGAGCTTGCTGTCCTTGGGCATTTGCGGCACCAGGAAATCGTGCACCATCTGACCGGGTTCAGGGTGCACCATGAGCACCACGGGCACCAGCAACAAACTGGCAAACACCAGGAACAGGGAGAAACGCTCAAAGCGCCGAAAATCACCGGTGCTGGCGGCGCCCACAATGATCAGTGCGGCAATGCCAACGCCCCAGATGCGCGAAACGCCAAGGTAATCCAGCCCCAGACTGATGCCGATAAATTCGGTCACGATGGTCAGCGCGTTGAGCAGGAACAGGTCAATCACGCTGAACGCGCCCCAGAACTTTCCGAAACGCTCAAAGATCAGGCGCGCATGGCCCACGCCGGTGACAGCGCCCAGGCGCAGCACCATTTCCTGGTTCACATAGAGCACCGGCACCAGCAGCAGCAAGGTCCAGAGCAGCGAGGTGCCATAGTTTTGTCCGGCCTGGGTATAGGTGCCGAAAGCGCCGGCGTCGTTGTCGCCGACCATCACAATCAGACCGGGGCCAAGAATGGCCAGCAGCGTCTGCAGGCGGTGTTTCCAGTTCGAGCGGGCGCCGTGGTCGCCCTGTTTGATGGTGCCGAAGGCACCGCGAATATCACCCAGGTGGGCGCTGTCGAGTACGGCACTGCCGCCTGCGTTGGCGCGGACAGTATCTGGGCTGGTATTGAATTGGGTCATGTGGTTCTCCCGATAGTCTGTGGGCGGAGCGGGTTCAATAGGCGCTGGTCAGCATGGACAGCAGCGGTCCGCGCGGTGGCACGGAAATGGGGTCGCAATGCGCAGCTGCCTGCCGCGCTGCGCATTTGCGCTGCACCCAGGCACGGCTGAAATGCAGGGACAGATCGACTGCAGAAGAAACAAAGTAGATAGCAACATTCATGATCACACCTCGTAAACCGGGTCCCCTGGCGGGGCCCGAATCAACGCGCGTGCGGCAAATGGCGTGCGCTGGCAGCACAGGCGCTGCCAGTGCACGAATCACTCGCGCGCAAGCAATAAAAACAAGAGGGGTGTGTCAGGGCACCAAGAACCGGTACCCGATGGAAAAACCTGCAACACACCGCCTGCTGAAACCAGCGAGGCGGCGCGGAATACGACGCCTAGTTCGCTGGGGTGTTCGCCTGGGGCGAACAAGTACTAGGGCCAGATTCCATGGATTGCTCCGTTGTTAAGGTGGCGCGATTGTGCTACAGGCGTTTGCAAGCAGTCAAGCCGATTTACGAAATTTATATTCTTCTTCAAGCACAATCCCCGATTTGATAGCTAGGATGCTGGGCGGTGAAAAATGGACCGCCGCGGTCGCTTTGCAGCCGGCGCATTTTCTGCCGCCCAGCGTCCTAGTGGCGGTGCAACGAATAGCGCCACGCTGGTGCCAACACCTTTGATCTGGATACCCATGGATGCCTTGCATAACTTTGACGCTGTCGTTTTACTCAATGTTGCATTCAACTTGCTGATTGCCTTTCTGCTCGGCGGTTGTATTGGCATAGAACGACAAATCCGGCAGCGCACCGCCGGACTGCGCACCAACACATTGGTCAGCGTGGGCGCGGCGGCGTTTATCGTTCTGGCCAATCGGCTGGAGGGTCATGAGGGCATGGTGCATGTGGCCGCTTATGTGGTGTCGGGTATCGGCTTCCTGGGCGCTGGCGCAATCATGAAAGAAGGCGCCAACATCACCGGACTCAACACCGCGGCTACGCTCTGGGGTTCCGCCGCCGTGGGTACCCTGGCCGGGGCCAGCCTGGCAGGCGAGGCGATTGTGGTGGCGCTGTTTGTACTGGCCAGCAACACACTGCTGCGCCCCGTGGTAAACCGCATCAATCGCAGCCCGATCAATGAGTCCTCCAGTGAGGCCACTTACCACTTTTATGTGATCTGCCGCGGCGCGGTCCAGGTCGAGATGCGCGAGCGGCTATCCGATGCACTCGAAGCCATCAAATACCCAGCCCGCGACATGGTGCAGCACCGGTTTGGCACGTCTGACCTGGAAATTCAAGCAACGCTCTATGCCACGGCTGTCGATGGCGACGAACTGGACCGCCTGGCGTTGACGATTGAAGCGTGGGACGGCGTGCTGCAGGCGTTCTGGACCACCGGTGCCGAAGACTAAGCAGCGCAATGCCTGCGCCACCGCTGTCACACGACTTTGCTATGCTCCCGGCGAAAATCGTCGGATCTACAAAATACCCTCCGCGCTATGCACTTTTCTACGCCCCCCGACCACCATGACAACGACCCGCTCCTGGCCAACACGCGCGCGGCCGCTACCGCACGCAGCACCTGGGTCAGCGTTGTCGTCAACCTCGCGCTGTCGATTGCACAAATAGTGATTGGCACGCTCTCACGCTCCCAGGGCTTGATCGCCGACGGCATCCATTCGCTGTCCGACCTGATCGCCGACTTCGTGGTGCTGTTTGCCAGTCACCACAGTAAAAAAGACGCCGACCATGACCACCCCTATGGGCACCAGCGCTATGAAAACGCTGCCTCACTGGTGCTGGGCATGCTGCTGCTGGTGGTCGGCGGCGGCATGATCTGGTCGGCATTTATCAAACTGCAGCATCCCGCCTTGATCCCGCAAGTGGCATCGGTGGCGCTGTGGGTTGCAGCGGCCGCGCTGATCGCCAAAGAATCGCTATTTCGCTACATGCTGGCGGTGGCCAAGCGGGTCAAATCCAGCCTGCTGATAGCCAATGCCTGGCACGCGCGCTCGGATGCGGCCTCGTCTCTGGTGGTGGGGCTGGGTATCCTGGGCAACCTGGCCGGCTATCCGATGCTGGACCCGATTGCCGCCGTGATCGTCGGCTTCATGATTACGCGCATGGGCTGGGAATTCGCCTGGAACTCCATGAACGACCTGATGGACAAGGGCGCCGACGACGACGAAGTCGCGGCGATTCGGCAAACACTCATGGAAACCAGCGGGGTCCAGGGCGTGCATGACATACGCACCCGCAAGATGGGCGACATGCTGGTGGTTGATGCGCATATCGAAGTCGACGCCAGTCACAGCGTGGAAACCGGACACAACATTGCCGTGGACGCGCGCCAGCGCGTGATGCAGCGCCACCGTGTCGTCAATTTGCTGGCCCATGTAGACCCCTGGCACGCCAACCATCCAGCCTGAGTCAATTCCTGTCTTGTGCGGCATCTGCCGCTTGCTGGGCGCGGCAGGCTTTGATGGCGGCCAGATCGGGCGCGGCCTGGATGCACTCTTCGAGTTCTTCCAGCCGGCCGATGCGCGTATCTATGCCATCGCTCAACTTCTTCTTGAAGGCCGCCAGTTTGGCATTGTCCGGCGCGGCGGATGCCGGCGCACTGGCCGGGTCCTTGGGCCCCTGCTGGGCCGCGGCCCAGCCGCCCAGTGCCAACAGCAAGGCGAATAGCGTAATTTTTTTCATACCAGGGTCCCGCTGAAAGTAAGCGCTTTATTTCTTCACGTTGGCGTTGTGCTTTTTGTCAAAAATGCGGGCACTTTGGCGGTTCTCGGCACGTTGAATACCGGCTTGTTCGCCTTTGCCAACGTGGCCGTTTTGCGCCGCGCGGGCTTCCTTGCGATCAACCCGGGCCTGGCCGCGTTCGAGCTTGCCGGTTTCCCGGTTCGTCAGCGCACCCGACTTGACGCCCTGCTCCATTCGCGTTTGCTGGTTCACATTGCGCTGCACATCGGCTTGCATGCGTTGCGAAGAAGCGGAATTCGGGTTGCCCTTGACGCCATTGCTCCGGTCCGCCTGAATGTCGCGGCTGGCCTTGTCCTGGGCCTTGCGCAATTGGGCGCGCTCGGCAGGACTGAGCTTTCCGTCCTTCAGGTCCTTGGCTTGCATATGGTCGATCTGGCTTTGTTCCTTTTCCAGGCGACCGGCTTCCTTGGTATTGAGGCTGCCGTCTTTCAATCCGTTTTCAATCCGGGTTTGCTGGTTCACGTCGCGCTGCACGGTATCTGCCGTGGTTTGGGCAAATGCAGAAATAGCACCCAGTCCGATCAGGAGGGTTGCGCTCAAATTGCGAATTTTCATAAGTCACCTTAATTGGGTTAAACGACAGAGGGTCTGCTTCTGCAACGGCCGTCCGCTGCAGGCCGCCGACACAGCCATGCTGCGCACCATGCCGTCAATTGTTAGCATTGGTAAATGCCGACCGGCTGGCTTTGCTGGAGCTTTACCGGGGCTTTACCTGACCTTGGCGCAGGCCGGCACCCATGCCCAGGCAGGCCGACCCGCCGAATACATGTAGCGGCGCTATCCAGCAGCTCAGGCAACGTGAAAATGGGACATCATGCACATATCCTCATGTTCCAGAATATGGCAGTGGTAAACATAGTCGCCGCTATACCCAGGCGGAAAATGCACCAGCAATTCCACCAGTTGATTGGACGGAATCAATACCGTGTCCTGGCGCGCAATGCTATCCAGTGCGAGCGCTGAATTGGCCACCGGCACAAAACTGCCGACGGCGGCATCGTCGAGCTGCCAGCGCCGCGTCACAATGAAGTTCACCAGGTGCACGTGGAACGGGTGCATATCCGGTAAACCGCCAGTGCTGGTGCTAAGCGGTTGGGCGTTGCCGATATTCGCCACATACCAGCGCTCGTAGCTGCCGGCAGCAGCCTGGATCGTCGGTGCATGGATCGTCGGATAGGCCTTGGCCACGCTGACATCCGGATTGCGTTCCTGCGCAAAGAAGCTGCGCCGCGCCAGCGTATAGGCAGTGCCGGCGGAGGGTGCGCCGGCGCCTGGGTTGGCGCTGCTGCTGAGATCCACCGCAAAGGGAATTTGCCAATCGCTGCCGCCCGCCTGCATCTCGAATATTTGCACATCGCTCCAGCCACTGATGCCATTCACCGCATCGCCCAGTGCCAGTCCTTCGGTATTGCTCATCAGCAGCACCAGCCGATTCGGCCCGAACTGCGCGCCCGGCGGGGCGGCCATTTGCGTGCCATCCCAGACAAAATCGTCATCACTGGCGGCACTGGCAAGCACGCTGTCGATACTGGCGCCGGAGGGGACCGGCAAACTGCCCACTGCGCTTTGCAAGCGCAGCGGCTGCACCAAACCGAGCGGCAGCGCCACCGCGTCGTAGAGTGGCTGATCGGCGCTTTGGTAGCTGCTTGCGCTGGGACTCAGCACGGTGTCCTCAAAGCGCGAATAGATCGCCTCCGGCGTTTGGCTGTCCACCGCCAGCAGAGGTTTCAGTGCCAAATTAACGAGGTTCACGGCGCTTACAGCCGGCGCAAGCTGCGTTAAATCCAGCAGCACATCGCGGCGTTGCCCCGGTGCCAGCAGCAGCACGTCGCTGGGCGCCAAGGGCACCGAGGCACCTATCAGTCCTCCATCGGCGCCCACCAGCCGCAAACATTGGCTTTGCCAGACCTGACCCGATTGCGCCGCAATGGCACCCGGATCGCACAGTGCCAACGCATAGGTTCGGGCATTCGAGCCGTTGAGAATACGCAGCCGCCAGACCCCACGCGGCAAGGTCTGGGGCGTCACCGGATGGCCATTGATGAATAGGCTGCTACCGAGGAACTCCGGTCGCGCCAGCGGGGCCTGGTTCGGCATGCCGGCGGCATAGTCAATACTGGTTTGGTCGGCACGCAGTATCCGGTCTTGGATCACGCAGAGCAGCTCCTGCGACGCGCCGCCCAGCAATTGCAATAAGGCGTCATCCGCCGCATCGCGAATGTAGTAAACACCAGCCAGTCCGGCGTGCACGTGGCGCCCGGTGCGGTCCATGGCATGGTCGTGGTACCACAGCATGCTGCTGCGCTGATCATTCGGGTAGACGTTTTGCCGGCTCTGGGCGAAGCCGTAGGGATTGCCGGCAAAGCTCAGCGGTTGCAGGGGCCAGCCATCGCTCCCGGCTTGCACCCGTGCGCCATGCAAGTGGGTGACCAGGCCCACCGGCGACTGGGTTCGCACATTGCCACACATGCCCAAATCCAGCGGCACATTGACCGGCGGCGAAGCCAACAAAGTCGGAACGTCGCTGGCTGCGGCAATCGTGTTGCGCCACGTCACCGTGCAGGGCACATGGCGCCGCACGTTGAACAGCGGGCCCAGATGGTTGGGCAGGGTGCCGCTCTCAGCGGTGATGC
>CAIUDG010000074.1 GCA_903897925.1 uncultured beta proteobacterium
ATGCCGCCTTCGGAGGACGCGATGAAGGCGATCTTCTGGGTCGCACGGTCGGTGACCACCGACACGTAGTATTCTTTTTGGATGTCGGCGCCGTCTTCGATGTAGAGGCGACGCACCTTCTGGCCTTCGGGGCCAGTCTGGTGGGTCTTGAGCTGCATGCCCAGGATTTCACCGGCCAGGCGCTTGACATCGTCAATGCTCTTGGCCACCTTCACGCCGCCGCCCTTGCCGCGACCACCGGCGTGGATTTGTGCTTTGACAACCCAGATCGGGCCACCCAGCTTTTGTGCAGCTTCAACAGCTTCCTGCACGGTAAAGGCGGGGATGCCGCGAGGCACCGGCACGCCAAATTGACGCAAGATTTCCTTGCCTTGGTACTCGTGAATCTTCATAACATCTCTCTATGGGCTGGACAATGTTCACCACCCGTTTCAGAAAAACCTGAGACCTGGTGGCACTGGGCACATCAGGGCGGGACTGTATCATGGTGCAGCGCAGAAAACTTGTTGCTGGCTTACACAAGCTGCACATAAGATTCCCTAGACGGGGGTTTTCGAGTGAAATTTCAGGCATTTAGGCCGCAAACCAGATGAAAAAAATTTTTATAGACGGTGAAGCCGGGACCACCGGTTTGCAAATTCGTGAGCGCCTGCAAAACATGGCAGGCATTGAGGTGCTGCGCATCGATCCGGCGCTGCGCAAGGACGCCGCAGCCAAACGCGCGCTGATGGCACAAGCCGATCTGGTGGTGCTGTGTCTGCATGACGATGCGGCCGTCGAATCGGTGGCCATGATCGACAGCCTGCCTGCCGGTCAGCGCCCGAAAATCATTGACGCCTCCACCGCCCACCGTACCAGCGCGGGCTGGGTTTACGGTTTTCCCGAACTCGCCGCCGGCCAGCGCGACGCAGTGATCGCCGCCGACCGGGTTGCCAACCCGGGTTGCTATGCCACCGGCGCCATCGCGCTGCTGCGGCCCTTGGTTGATGCCGGTCTGGTGCCGGCCGACTTTGCCGTCTGCCTGCCCAGCGTCAGTGGTTATTCAGGGGGCGGGCGCAGCATGATGGAAGCCTATGAGCAAGGCCATGCGGCGCCCTTCGAGCTGTACGCCCTGGGCCTGAAGCACAAACACATTCCGGAAATCATGCGCTACACCGGGCTGCGCCGGCGGCCGCTGTTCATTCCGGCCGTGGCCAACTTTGCCCAAGGCATGTTGGTGCAACTGCCGCTGCACCTGGACACCCTGCCCGGACAGCCCAGCGCCGAGGCACTCCGTGCCGCTCTGGCCAGCCACTATGCGCACAGCAGCTGGGTCACGGTGGAGCCGGTCACGCCGGATCTGAAGCTGGACGCCGCCGCCCTGGCCAATACCAACAAACTGGAGTTGCGCGTATTTGCCAACGACGCCGCCAGCGATGGCTTTGCCCACGCCGTGCTGGTGGCACGCCTGGACAACCTGGGCAAGGGCGCCAGCGGCGCCGCTGTGCAAAACCTGCAACTGATGCTGGGCCTCTGAACCAGCCAGCGGCGCGCGGCCTTCAGTCCTCGTCGCTGCCGCCAACCACCTTGCGGATCGTGTCGCCGGAGAAGCCACGGGCCGCCAGAAAGCGCATCTGGCGCGCGCGCGCAGTGGCGTCTTGTGGCGCTGCCGCAAACTTCTTGCGCCAGACGGCGCGGGCGCGCTCGACTTCGCTGCTGCGCAGCTGATCCAGCGCCCCGGCCACCGCCTCCGGCGGCAGGCCTTTGGCCTGCAATTCCTGGCGCATCCGGCCCAGCCCGAGCTTGGGCGCACGCCGGTGCAGCAGTGACTCCAGCACCCGGCCTTCATTGATGAAGTCTTTGGCCTGCAAACTGTCCAGCACCCGCGCCAGCGCGCCCGGCTCTTCTTCAAAGCGTGCCAGCTTGCGCTCCAGCTCGGCGCGCGAATGCTCCCGCGCCGACAACAGGCGCAAGGCGCGCCCGGTGAGAGAAAGCGTCGGCCCGGCCACGCGATTTATTCCGCCTTGTCGGCCTTCTCAGCCTTGTCTGCCTTCTTGCCCTTGGTCTTTTCCGCTTCGGCCACCGGCAGCAAGGGAATACCCAGCGATGCACGCACCTTGTTCTCGATTTCCACCGACAACTCCGGGTTCTCGCGCAGGAATTCACGCGCGTTGTCGCGGCCCTGGCCGATTTTCTCGCCCTGGTAGGCGTACCAGGCGCCGGACTTTTCCAGGATGTGGGCGTTCACGCCCATGTCGATGATTTCGCCATGGCGGCTGATGCCTTCGCCGAACAGAATGTCGAATTCAGCGGTCTTGAACGGCGGCGCCACCTTGTTCTTCACCACCTTGACCTTGGTTTCATTGCCGATGGAGTCGTCGCCCTTCTTGATGGTGCCGGTGCGCCGAATGTCCAAGCGCACCGAAGCGTAAAACTTGAGCGCATTGCCACCGGTGGTAGTTTCCGGCGAGCCAAACATGACACCGATCTTCATGCGGATCTGGTTGATGAAAATCACCATGCAATTGGTTTTCTTGATGTGCGCGGTGAGCTTGCGCAAGGCCTGGCTCATCAGGCGGGCCTGCAGACCGGGCAGGCTGTCGCCCATTTCGCCTTCCAGCTCGGCTTTGGGCGTAAGTGCCGCCACCGAGTCCACCACAATCAGGTCCACCGCACCCGAGCGCACCAGGCTGTCAACAATTTCCAGCGCCTGCTCGCCGGTGTCTGGCTGGCTGATCAGCAGGTCTTGCAGATTCACGCCCAGCTTTTGCGCATACTGGATGTCCAGTGCATGCTCGGCATCGACAAACGCGCACTGGCCGCCCTGCTTTTGCATCTCGGCAATCACCTGCAGCGTCAAGGTGGTCTTGCCGCTGGACTCCGGTCCGTAAATTTCCACCACCCGACCGCGTGGCAAACCGCCAACGCCCAAGGCAATGTCCAGCCCCAGCGAACCGGTGGAGACCACCTGAATGTCCTCAATGACCTCGCCTTCGCCCAAACGCATGATGGTGCCTTTGCCGAATTGCTTTTCAATCTGTGCCAGCGCGACTTGCAGCGCCTTGGCTTTTTCGCTGTTGGCTGCCATGCCTTTGACCGGTGCGTCCATAAAAATCTCCTTCAAAATCAATGCCTTGGGGGGTGAAATCAAAACTGCTTTTAATCACAGTCTGGATGAATGAACAGTAGTGTAATCGGGCTTCTTGAAATCGGTAAACATATTTTTTAGTCAGTTTGCATTACCATTTGCACATGCCTGAAATCCCCGCCCCTGCATCGCCAGCGCACTGGCAAAACACCCATCTGGGCCACTGGCTGAGCAGCGCCTTGCTGCGCTTTGAGCGCCGCGTGCTGGCGCTGATGGCGGAACACCCGGCAGTACCACTCGGGCTGTCCAACCTGGCGGCACGCGCACAGGTCGGGGCCGCCCACATCCACATCACGCGCCACCTGCCGCGCCAGGGCGCACGTCTGACCGACCTGGCGCAGGCGGCCGGCATGAGCAAACAGGCGATGGGCGCGCTGGTCAGCCAGTGTGAAGCCTGGGGCATGGTGCGGCGCGAAAGCGACCCGGCGGATGCGCGCGCACGGCGCATCGTCTTCACCAGCACCGGGCTGGCCTGGCTGCAGGCCTACCAGGAAGCCGTGCTGCAGGCCGAAGCCGAGTTGTGTGCCGCCACCAGCCGTGAAGTCGCCACCGTGATCAGCCTGGGACTGGAAGCCTATTGCGCGCACTGAGGCGCGCGACACCGCGCAGACCAGGGAAAACATGCAGTGGAACAGCACAAATTCAGCAGCGTGTAAGCCTAGAATGGACGAACAAAAAAAGGAGAGTGGAATGCGGATATTGATTGCGGAGGACGATCAGGTACTGGCAGACGGCTTGCTGCGCGCGCTGCGAAGCGCGGGCGCAGCGGTCGATCATGTCTCCAGCGGCACCGAAGCAGACGCGGCGCTGATGACCAATACCGAATTTGATCTGCTCATCCTGGACCTCGGCTTGCCCAAAATGCATGGCCTGGAAGTACTCAAGAAACTGCGCGGACGCGGCTCCGCGCTGCCCGTGCTGATCCTGACCGCAGCCGACAGTGTCGAAGAGCGCGTCAAGGGTCTGGATTACGGCGCCGATGACTACATGGCCAAGCCGTTCAGCCTGCAGGAACTCGAAGCCCGGGTCCGGGCCCTGGTGCGACGCGGCATGGGCGCCTCCAGCAGCAGTATCAAGCATGGTCCGCTGACCTACGACCAGGCCGGTCGGGTGGCCACCATCGACGGCAGAATGGTGGAGTTGTCGGCACGCGAACTGGGTTTGCTGGAAGTTCTGCTGCAACGCGCCGGGCGCCTGGTCAGCAAGGACCAGTTGGTGGAGCGCTTGTGCGAGTGGGGCGAGGAAGTCAGCAACAACGCCATCGAGGTGTATATCCACCGCCTGCGCAAGAAAATCGAAAAGGGTCCGATCCGCATTGCGACGGTGCGCGGGTTGGGCTATTGCCTAGAGAAGATCCCCTGAATAGTATGTGGCCCCCACGCTCCGCCGCTGCGCGGGTCGCTGCCCCCCAAGGGGGCTATTTTTCCTGGGGGCGGCCCGGCGGAAAAATGCGGCCCCCACGCTTCGCCGCTGCACGGGTTGCAGCATGAAAATATTCCAACGTGAGCAACGGTCGCTGTTCGGGGAAATCCTGGACTGGATGCTGACGCCCCTGCTGCTGCTGTGGCCGATCAGTCTGGTGCTGACTTGGCTGGTGGCACAAGGCATCGCCGGCAAACCGTTCGACCGGGCGCTGGAATACAACGTCACGGCGCTGTCGCAGATCATTACCGTCAAACACAACCACGCACAGTTCGTGCTGCCGCTGCCGGCCCGCGAACTGCTGCGCGCCGATGACACCGATACCGTGTTCTACCAGGTGCTCGGACCGAACGGCGAATTCCTCAGCGGCGAGAGACACCTGCCGCTGCCCAACGACGAAGAAAAAATTCCTACCGGCGAAGTCCGTATCCGCGACGCCGAATACCAAAACAGCGAATTCAAAATCGCCTATATGTGGGTCCGCCTGGATATCCCGGATGCCAAACCGGCACTGGTGCAGGTGGCAGAAACCATGGACAAGCGCTCGGTGCTGGCCACCGAAATTGTCAAAGGCGTGATGCTGCCGCAATTCGTGGTGCTGCCACTGGCGGTGCTGCTGGTCTGGCTGGCGCTGGTGCAGGCCATCAAGCCATTGAACCGGCTCGAGGAGCGCATTCGGGCGCGCAACCCGGACGACCTGAGTCCGCTTGATGTCGAAGCCGTGCCCATGGAGGTAGCGCCACTGGTGGCCTCCGTGAACGACCTGCTGCTGCGCCTGAAAGATTCGATTTCAACGCAGAAGCGCTTTCTGGCCGACGCCGCGCACCAGCTCAAGACACCATTGGCCGGCCTGCGCATGCAGGCCGATCTGGCCCAGCGCCAGGGTGCCAGCGCCGAAGACCTGAAGCAGTCACTGCGCCAGATCGGCCGCTCCAGCATCCGCGCCACCCACACTGTGAACCAATTGCTGGCGCTGGCGCGCGCCGAGAGCAGCAGCGCCGTGCTGGCGCACCAGCCTTGCGACGTGGCACGCCTGACCATGGACGTGATCCGCGACTGTGTGCCACGCGCCATGGACAAATCGATCGACGTCGGCTACGAAGGCGCCGAACCGAGCTCACCGGGCGTGATGGTGCAGGGCAATCTGACCCTGCTCAAGGAAATGGTGCGCAACCTGGTCGATAACGCCATCAACTACACGCCTTCGCGCGCCGACAAACCTGGCGTCATCACCGCCCGCGTGCTGATCGACCCATTCAGCAAGGTGTTGGTGCTGCAGGTGGAGGATTCCGGGCCGGGCATTCCGCTGGCAGAGCGCGAACTGGTGTTCCAACCGTTTTACCGGGCTCTGGGCAACGAGGCCGACGGTTCCGGCCTGGGGCTGCCGATCGTGCTGGAAATTGCACGCCAGCACCGCGCCGAAGTCACCGTGGACGACAGCCGCCCCGGACAAAACCCGCCCGGCGCCTGCTTTACGGTGCGTTTTGCCGCCGAGGCCAGCAGTTCGCTGTGAGCCGATCAGCTGCAGCCGTGCAATGGTTTGGCACCCAGCGCTGACTTGACGCCGGCAAGCTTGGCCTTGAGCGCGTCATCGGCCTGCGGCAGCCGCAGCTGAAACGTCTTGCTCTCTTCGCGCTCCAGCAGTACGCGGGCGGTGCGCACGCCGCGCGCGTTGAATCGCTGCAAGGCAGCATCGGCCAGGGCCTTGGTGTCAAAGCCGCCAAGGGAAAAACCGGGCTCCAGCGCAGCGTTGCTCAGGGACTCGCTTTTCAGCCCCAGGCTGGCCAGTTCGGAACGCTTTTTCTGCAGGGCGTCCGGGTTTGGATATTTGCCCATGTAAACAATCCAACGCGGCGGCGTATGCTGCGCGTCCCACTGCCAAGTGCCGCCTGGCAGGGCGCCGGCCAGCGTTTTGCCGATGGCCATCATCTGGTTTTCGTCGAACGGACCGGCCAGCAGGCATTCTTTGGGCGCCAGATCGGCCTGGACCTGCTGCTCGACCCGGTGAAACTCCTGCGGTGTCAGCAGGCGCAAGGCCTGCGGCTTGATTTGCTGCTCCAGCCGCTGCGGTTCGCTTTGCTGGGTCGGCGCAAACCCGATGGCGCGCAACAGGCCGTTGCCCCAGACAAAGTACAGCACATTGGCAAGCAGCAAAATCAGCGCAAGCAGACGCATAGTCTCAGGACCCCTGTTCCATGGCAGTGCCAGCCGGCGGCGCCGGACGCACGCTGACCTCGGCACTGCTGATTTTTTTCAGACCCTCGGCAGTATGCACCAGCAGTGCCCCCTCGGCATCTACGCCACGCGCCATGCCGCTGACGCCACTGGTGCACACCACTTCCTGGCCATACAGCAGGTCACGCGCATGGAATGCCTGGCGCAAGGGGGCAAAGCCGTCCTGGGAAAATTGCTGCACGGCGCGCACCAGCACCGGTACCAGGCATTGCAAGGCCGACGCAGCGTCCAGCTGCGGCAGCACTTCGGTCAGCGCCGCCGCGGGGGTGCGCAAGCCCTGGTCACTGCGCGGCAGGATATTGATGCCAATGCCTATGACGACATAGCGCTGCGCCCCCACGCTGGTGGTCTCAATCAGGATACCGGCCAGCTTGCGCTGGCCCAGCCAGACATCGTTCGGCCACTTCAGACGCAACTCCGGGTGCAGGCTTTGCACCACCGCCAGCCCGACCGCCAGCGACAAGCCGGACCAGTCGCGCGGCTCCAGCGACAGGCCCAGGGAAAAAGTCAGGCTGGCGCCGGTCTGCGGGTTTTCTGCCGACACATCGCTTTGCCAGTCGCGACCCAGCCGCCCCCGGCCTGCCAGCTGGCGCTCCGCCACCAGCAACACCGGGTCGAGCTGACCAGCGCGCGCGCGGCGCATCAACTCGGAATTGGTGGAGTCAATCTGCGGCAGAATTTCCACCGTGAAGCCGGGTAGCACCGGCTGCACCGCTTCCCAGATGGCTTCCGCCGGCCAGCGCATGCGCCCGTCCACCATGCCGCCTACTTGCGCCGCCCGCGCTTGGGCGCCAGCAGGGTGCCGCGGCAATTGCCGCTACCGCACCAGCAGGGATATTCGGCCTTGAGTTTGGGCGTATAGCGCTCGTCAATGATCAAGCCATAGTCGTAGTTCAGCTCTTCACCAGCGCGGATATTGCGCCGGGCCTTGATGAATACCCGGCCATCCACCTCGTCCGCCTCGCAATTGGCATCGCAAGAGTGGTTGATCCAGCGCGATGAGTTGCCGCCGAACAGCGCGTCAATCACATGGTCTTCGTCTATATGAAAGTAAAACGTGTGGTTCGGGTCCAGCGGATCGTGCGGATGGCGGCGCTGGGCTTCGGCCCAGCTGATGATTTCACCCACATATTCAATAATGGTTTCGCCTTCGGCCAGATCCTGCAGCGCAAACACGCCTTTGCCATGAACGCCGGAGCGCCGCGTTTGAATACGGCGTTGGGAAGGCACTGCCGAAGATTTCTCAAGGATTTTGGCCACGTCGCAAAAAATTTGGTATGGTGAATCGTATGGGCGCGCATGTGCGTGCCTGCGTATATGTGAGCGCGCCTGCGCGCGCACGAAGAACTGGATTGTAGTCAGATGAAAACATTGGTCATTGCCGAGAAGCCGTCCGTCGCCCAAGACATTGTGCGGGCGCTTAGCACCATAGCCGGCAAATTCGAAAAACATGAAGAGCATTTCGAAAACGATAGTTACGTTGTTTCCAGTGCGGTCGGCCACCTGGTGGAAATCCAGGCCCCGGAAGAATATGACGTCAAACGTGGCAAATGGAGTTTTGCCAACCTGCCGGTGATTCCGCCGCACTTTGATCTGAAGCCGGTCGACAAAACCAAAACCCGGCTCAACGCCGTGGTGCGCCTGGCCAAACGCAAAGACGTCGACAAAATCATCAACGCCTGCGACGCCGGACGCGAAGGGGAACTGATCTTCCGTCTGATCGAGCAATATGCCGGTGGCGCCAAGCCTCTGGGCAAGCCGGTGTCGCGCCTGTGGTTGCAAAGCATGACGCCGCAAGCCATTCGCGACGGCTTTGACAACCTGCGCAGCGACAAGCAGATGCAGTCGCTGGCCGACGCCGCGCGCTGCCGCTCCGAAGCCGACTGGCTGGTCGGCATCAACGGCACCCGCGCCATGACGGCCTTCAATTCACGCGACGGCGGCTTCTTCCTGACCACTGTGGGCCGGGTCCAGACGCCTACGCTGTCGGTGGTGGTGGAACGCGAAGAGCAAATTCGCAAATTCATCAGCCGCGACTACTGGGAAATCCACGCCGTCTTCAACGCCGAAGCCGGCACCTATCCGGCCAAGTGGTTTGATCCCCAATGGAAGAAAAATCCGGACGACGCCGAACTCCGGGCCGACCGGCTCTGGAACCAGGCCGCCGCCCAGGCCATTGCCGAGGCCTCGTGTGGCCAGGCCGCCAGCGTCACCGAAGAAAGCAAGCCCACCACGCAGGCCTCGCCGCTGCTGTTTGACCTGACCTCGCTGCAGCGCGAGGCCAACGGCAAGTTTGGCTACAGCGCCAAAACCACACTGTCGATCGCCCAGTCGCTGTACGAACGCCACAAAGCCCTGACCTACCCGCGTACCGACTCGCGCAATCTGCCAGAAGACTATGTGCCGGTGGTCAGGCAAACCTTCGAAATGCTGGCCGACAGCGGCATGCGCCACCTGGCGCCACACGCCGCACTGGCGCTGAAGAACAGCTATATCAAGCCGACCAAACGGGTGTTTGACAACGCCAAGGTCAGCGATCACTTTGCCATCATTCCCACACTGCAGGCGCCCAGCGGCCTGTCCGAAGCCGAACAAAAAGTCTACGACCTGGTGGTGCGCCGCTTCTTGGCGGTGTTTTATCCCAGCGCCGAATACCAGGTCACCACGCGCATCACCAAGGTCAGCGCGGCGGCCGCCACGCACTGCTTCAAGACGGAAGGCAAAGTTCTGGTGAAGCCCGGCTGGCTGGCGATCTATGGCAAAGAAGCTGCCGAAGAAGTTGCCGACGCCAAGGACGGCGACAAGGGCCAGAACCTGGTGCCGGTGCAGCCCGATGAAAAAGTCATCGGCAACCCGATCGACCCCAAGGGCCTGCGCACCAAACCGCCGGCACGCTATTCGGAAGCCACCTTGCTCGGCGCCATGGAGAGCGCCGGCAAATCGGTCGAAGACGACGAACTGCGCGAAGCCATGCAGGAAAAAGGCCTCGGCACTCCCGCCACCCGGTCCTCCATCATTGAAGGCCTGATTGCCGAAAAATACATGCTGCGCGAAGGCCGCGAACTGATTCCAACCGCCAAGGCGTTCCAGCTCATGACCCTGCTGCGCGGCCTCGGCGTGGAAGAACTGTCCAAGGCCGAACTCACCGGCGAATGGGAATACAAGCTGGCGCAAATGGAACACGGCAAGCTGGCGCGCGCCACCTTCATGGCCGAAATTGCGGCCATGACCGAACGCATGGTGAAGAAGGCCAAGGAATACGACCGCGACACCATTCCCGGTGACTACGCCACCCTGCAATCCCCCTGCCCCAACTGTGGCGGCGTGGTGAAGGAAAACTACCGCCGCTACACCTGCACCGGAAAATCCGGCAATGACGAAGGCTGTGGCTTCTCGTTTGGCAAATCGCCCGCCGGACGCACCTTCGAGCTGGCCGAAGTCGAACAATTCCTGCGCGATCGCAAGATCGGCCCGCTGGACGGCTTCCGCTCCAAGGCCGGCTGGCCGTTCACGGCGGAAATGCTGATCAAGTTTGACGAAGAAACCAAGAACTACAAACTCGAGTTCGACTTCGGCGACGACAAGGCTGGCGAAGAAAGCGGCGAACTGCTGGACTTCACTGCCCAGGAATCGCTGGGCGCCTGCCCCAAATGCGGTGGCGCCGTGTTTGAACACGGCAAGAACTACGTCTGCAGCAAGTCGGTGCCAACCCACGCACAGCCAACCCCAAGCTGCGATTTCAAAACCGGACAAATCATTTTGCAGCAGCCGATCGAACGCAGCCAGATGCAGAAATTGCTCAGCACCGGCAAGACCGACATGCTGGAAAAATTTGTCTCCATGCGCACGCGCCGTGCCTTCAAGGCCATGCTGGCCTGGGATGCCGACGCCGGCAAGGTGAACTTCGAATTCGCCCCAAGCAAATTCCCGCCACGCAAAACGGCGCCGCGGGCAACGCCGGCCAAGAGCGCAGTGGCCGCCGCCGGCGCCGCACCAGCAAAGAAAAAGGCCGCCAGCAAAACGGCCGCCAAGAGCGTCAGCAAAGCCCCCGCCAAAGCCAAGGCACCGCGCAAGGCTGCTGCCGGCATGCAGCCCAGCGCGGCACTCGCTGCGGTGATTGGCAATGAGGCGGTGGCACGCCCGCAGGTGGTGAAAAAAATGTGGGACTACATCAAGGCCAACGGCCTGCAAGATGCCAAGGACAAGCGCACCATCAACGCCGATGCCAAGTTGCTGGCGGTATTTGGCAAGCCCCAAGTCACCATGTTTGAACTCGCCGGCATCCTAGGCAAGCACCTCGCGCCATGAACTTCAGCGTCCACGACGACGACTCCGAGCACGCCACCCACACCCCGGCCCAGCGTGCCGCCGCCGCGGCGCGCAGCACCTGGGTCAGTGTGGTGGTGAATTTGCTGCTGTCGATGACCCAGGTCGTGGTCGGCCTGATTGCCAGGTCACAGGCGCTGGTGGCCGACGGGGTGCACTCCTTGTCCGACCTGGTGGCCGACTTCGTGGTGCTGTTTGCCAGCCACCACGCGAAAAAAGACGCCGACCAGGACCATCCCTATGGCCACCACCGCTTTGAAACCGCCGCCTCGCTGCTGCTCGGCGCGCTGCTGCTGGCGGTCAGTTTCGGCATGATCTGGAGCGCCGTGCAAAAAGTCGAGTCACCGAACACGATTGCCAGCGTGCATGCTTCAGCCCTCTGGGTGGCGCTGGCCGCCATTGCCCTGAAGGAATCGCTGTTTCGTTACATGCTGCGCGTTGCCAAATCGGTCAAGTCAAGCATGCTGGTGGCAAATGCCTGGCATGCACGTTCGGATGCGGCGTCTTCGCTGGTGGTCAGCCTGGGCCTGATCGGCAACATGCTGGGCTATCCGCTGCTCGACCCGATTGCGGCCCTGATTGTCGGCTTCATGGTCGGCAAAATGGGCTGGAATTTCGGCTGGGACGCATTGCACGACCTGATGGACCGTGCCGTCGATGAACAAGAAGTCCAGGCGATCCGGAAAACCCTGCAGGCGACACCCGGCGTCGCCGGTGTGCATGACGTGCGAACCCGCAAAATGGGCGACATGATCGTGGTCGACGCGCACATTGAGGTCGACGCACGCCTCACGGTGGAAGCCGGCCACAACATCGCCGTAGCGGCGCGCCAGGCCGTCATGCAACACCACCGGGTGCTCGATCTGATGACCCATGTGGACCCGGCCCAGCGCCCCGATGCCGACCACGACGGCAGCGGCCTGGCGCACGACATCACGCCGCTGAGCGCAAGCCCGCACTAACGCCTAAAGCGGCGGCTGCGCGTTCCAGCGCATGCGCTGGGTGCCGAGCCATTGCGAGCCCGGCGCCAGCGCGGTGCTCTGGCACCGGGTCGCCGCATCAAAACACACCAGTCCCGCGCCTTGCGCGACGCCGGCCCGCAGCGCACCGCGGTCCTGCTGCAGCCACGGACTCCACAGGGCCACGTCGGCAAAGCCGCCGGCGCTGAGTTCAAGCTGGCCATCCGCACAGGGCAGGGACACCGCCCCCGGCGCCGCCGTCCAGCGCCCGGCGCTTGCCGAAACCTGCCGGAAGCAAGGCTGCATCGCGGCACTGAACTGCAGCGCTTGCTGGCCCAGGTTGACCACTTTCAACGCCACCAGCAGTTGCGGTGAATGCAGCACCATGTCCAGATAACAAGCCACTTCATGGGGCCTGGATGCGTTGCCCGCCGACGGACTGTGCAAGCACAAACTCAAATGCGGCACACCCCGATGGAACCAGGCATCGTGCACCCGCCAATCGGCGTGTTGCGTGCCGCTCAGGTAGGCCAGCGGACCGTCCTGCGCCTGGTGCGGCAACCGCAGCGACAAACCACCGCAACGCAAACGCAAGGCCGAACCCCAGGGCAAGGCCCCGGCATGCAGCATTTCACGCCCCTGGGCGTTGACCCAGGACACCAACTGGCCACCGCGCAGCAACACCGTCGCGCTGTCACTGGCCGGGCCAATCAGGCGCATGGCCAGACTGCCGGCATGCGTCAGATGCTGGATATCGACCGTACGGGACCTGGCGGTGTTGGTAGGACTCATGGATCCGGGCTCCTGCACTGATGGTGGATGGAAATGCGCGCTTCAATACATTGCTCCTTTGGCGGCAAGGCCAAGAGTATGCTGTCCCGGAGCCCTACTCAAGCCCCCCACAAAACACCGCACAGATAACGCAAGCTATTGATTTAATTAGTTATTTTCAAATTTCCAGAACTCCGGAAATTACGCTTCCTTACGCACCCGGACACGCCCCTCCCGAGACCGAATGCGCCACTTCTGGCGCATTCATACAGAACATTACAAGTCGACAGGAAACGAAAGCCATTCGCCTTGCCCAACCCAGAATTCCGAGCGCACCGCCCCATGAGCCGCACCATACTTATCGTCGACGATGACCAAAAGACCCGCAATCTGCTGAAAACCTATCTGGAAAAGCACCAGTTCGTCGTGCGCAGCGTGCACGACGGCGCCAGCTTTATGGCGGAGTTCGAGCGCATCCGGGACACACTGTGCCTGGTCATTCTGGACGTCATGCTGCCCGATACCGATGGCTTCACGCTGTGCCGCGAAGTCCGCCAACAGTGCGCCATCCCGATCATCATGCTGACTGCCAGTGCCGATGACACCGACCGCATCGTTGGCCTGGAACTCGGCGCCGATGACTACATTGCCAAGCCCTACAACCCGCGCGAACTGCTGGCGCGCATCAAAGCGATCCAGCGCCGCATGCAGGCCAGCACGCCGGCCGGCATGCCGCGCTACCTGAAGTTTTCCGGCTTTACCATGGACCTGGTCGAGCGGCGCCTGAACGACCGGCACGGCGCGCGCGTACTCCTCACCAGCATGGACTTCAATTTGCTGCGTCTGTTTGTCGAACACGCCGGCGTCACACTGGACCGTGGCCGCCTGATGGAGCAAACCCGTGGACGTGACCTCGGTCCGCTGGACCGCTCCCTGGATGTGCAGATCAGCCGGCTGCGCCAGCGTCTGCAGGACGACGGCAAACAACCCGATCTGATCAAGACAGTGCGCGGCGCCGGCTATGTGCTGTCCAGCGACGTCAGTGCCGTGAACGATGGCTGAATCCGGGCGCTGGCGACTGCGGGTCTGGCCGGACAGCCTGCTCGGACGGATCACCCTGGTGATGGCGCTCGGCGTGGTCAGCGCCCAGCTGGTTGGCTCGGCGCTGTGGGCACGCCAGCAACGCGCCATCGAACACAGCGAAGTGCTCTGGACCAGCCGCCAGCTGGCGCGCAATGCGGCCGACACCATCCGCCATTTTTCCAGCATGCCGGCAGCCCAACGACAGCACCTGATCGCGCAATTTCAGCCCATTGGCGGCAGCCACTTTTTTATCCACTTCAACCGCGCGCTGGTACCGCTGACGCCAGTGCGCGACACGCCCTGGACCGACACCGTTGCCGAACTGGTGCGCCAGGACCTGCGCAGCTACCTCGACGCAGCGCAGATGCCCCAGGTGGCGTTTGCCCTGCCGCAGACGCTGCACGTGTTCGAGGATGCACCACAAGCCGGTGAATCGGCACCGACCGGGCATGCCGCCACGCCGATGCCGCGCCCCAGCCCGGCACCGATGCTGGTCATCCAATACGAACTGGAAAGTGGCCACTGGCTGTACCTGGCCTGCGCCATGGCCATGGCCAACGCCTATTTCCTGGGCCACGCCGATCCATTTGGCTCCAGCCGGATCACCTGGCAACTGGTGACACTGCTGATCGTGTTGTTGCCGACCTTGCTGCTGCTGCGCGGCCTGATCCGGCCGCTGGACCGCATCGCCAGCGCCGCCAAAGCCTTCGGCAGCGCCAGCACCCCCGAGCCGATCGCCGAAACCGGCACCGCCGAACTGCGCCGCACGGCACACGCCTTCAATGAAATGCTGGCCCGCATCCAGGGCTATCTGGTCGATCGCGAGCGCCTCTTCATTGGCATCTCGCACAGCCTGAAGACGCCCATCATGCGCCTGAAGCTGCGCACCGAACTGCTCGATGACGACGCACTGCGTGCCGAGTTCCACGAAGACCTGGACGACCTGGACGCCATGGTGCAGTCGGCATTGCAAAGCCTGCGCGACACCGACATCTATGAAAACCTGATTGCCGTGCGCCTGGATACCTTGCTGGCGCGCCTGGTGAAGCGACCGATCTATCCGGATGCCAGCATCAGCTTCAGCAGCTTGGCGATTCAGGTCCAGGGCAAGCCACTGGCCCTGGAGCGCGCCTTTGGCAACCTGCTCGACAACGCCGTGCTGTACGGACAGCGGGTGCAAGTCCGGCTCAGTCGCCTGGGCCAGCTGGCACAGGTTGAAATCCGTGATTTTGGCCCCGGCATTCCGGCCGCCTCCATGGCCGCCGCATTCGAGCCGCACATGCGGCTGAACCACGGCAAAACCAGCCACCAGGCCGGCACCGGCCTGGGGCTGGGCATTGCGCGCAACATCGTGCAAGCCCATGGCGGCGAAATTCGGCTGCACAACCACGCCGAAGCCGGCCTGGTGGTCACGGTGCTGCTGCCGGCCATGCCAGCCCCATGCGACTAGACATTCTGAGGAGCAAAACTGTCCAGGGTTGACAGAAAGGCGTGAAGCGGGTCGCGCAAGTCCGGATAGTTATGCCTCCGTGCCACTTTGCCGCCGCAACGCCAGCCATGCACCGCTTTCTTCGCTCTGCTTCGCACCAGCCTCTCCGGCAGCGTGGCTGGACCCTGCTCGACGCACTGGTAGCGCTCACGGTGCTGAGCCTGGGCATCATGGCCCTGGCCCGGCTGCAGTTGCAGCTGCAGGTGCATGGCCGCAGCGCCATGCACCGCGCCCACGCGCTGCACCTGATCGCCGATCTGCACAACCGCATGCTGCTGAATCAAGACGCAGCGCAAGCACGTGCCTACGTCCTGCGATGGGATGAAACCGTAGCCGCCAGCGACTGCGAGCGCCGCTCCTGCAGCGGCCCCCAGCTGGCCCAAGCCGACCTCCAGCGCTGGGTTCAGCAGGTGCGCAACACCCTGCCCAACGGCAATGCACGCATCTTTCACCTTCCCGACAACCCGCGCCAGATCGGCATACAGGTGGCCTGGGCCCACCAGGAAGCCGTGGCCTGGCCCAGCGCCAGCAGCCCGGCTGGCACCAGCAGCGGCAACGCCTGCCCCACCAACACACTCTGCCAGCTCAGCTATGTCGAAATCTAGCCCTCCCTGGCGGCGCCAGCCACAGCGCCTGCGCGGCGCGTCGCTGACCGAAATGATGGTCGGGCTGGCGCTCGGCCTGCTGGTGCTGCTGGTAGCGCTCAGCAGCCTGGCGGCAACCCAGCTCAGCACATACGCCCTGCTTGACAGCGTGCGCCTGCAGCAAAAGGCCGAAGACCTGTTGCACAACATCGGCACACAAGTGGCACAGGCGGGCGCCATCCAGCTGCTTGATAGCGCCAACAACAGCGGACAGGTCTTCTTCAGCAGTGCCTATGGCGGCTACGACCCGGCGGTCACCCAGTCCCAGGGGCGGCGCTATGCCGTCCATGGTGTCGACCATCCAGGTGGCGGCAGCGACACCCTGCGCGTCAGCAATGAAGACAATCGCAACCGGCGCGACTGCCTCGGTGTGCTCCCGGCTGGCCGGCTGCGCAGCGACCGGATTGATAGCCAATACCGTGTCAACGCCACCTCGCTGCAATGTCTGGGCAACGGCGCCCCCAGGCCACAACCGCTGGCCGACGGCGTCGAAGACTTTCAGTTGCGCTACGGCATCCGCAGCGGCACCGGAGCGGCAACGCGGTTTGCCTTCTTCGACGCCAATCAACTGAGCGACTGGAGCAGCATCCAGTCCGTCTCGGTCTGTCTGCAACTGGTCGGCGAAAGCCGCGGCCACGCCGCGCCGGCGACACCACTGATCGATTGCCACGGACAGCCGCTGGACCACGACGGGCGCATGCGCCGGGTTTACCAGCGCAGCTTCAGTGTGCGCAATGCGCTGCCATGAACAGGTCGCAACAGGGCATCAGCCTGCTCAGCGTGACCGTGGTTCTGCTGCTGACCCTGCTGCTGGTACTGGGCACTTTCCGCACCCTGATGTTTCACGAAATCCAGCAGGGCAATAACAGCGACTACCAGCGCACATTTGCCGCCGCCGAGGCCATGCTGCGGGACGCCGAAATCGACATCCGCGGTCGCCTGCCGCCCTACAACGCAGCGTCTCCCAGTGGCCAGCCGTGCCGCACGCGAGACGGCAACCGGGTCTTTGTTGGCTGCCGCGAACAAACCGGCACCAAGCCCTGGTTCCCGCGCGACAACGCCGAATTCGACGCTGTCTACGACATCGTGCGCGCCGCCAGCCAAAGCAGCACCAGCACCAGCACCGGTCCATGCCTGGAGGGCATTTGTTTTCCTGACAGCCTCAGCCCGGCAGCCGACCTGGCACAGCAGTTCGATGCCATGCGCCCGCTGGGCGCGTGTTACGGCCAATTCACACAAGCCAAGCAGCCTCCTCCGAGGCTGCCAGACCAGGAAGGCAACCCGGTGCTACAGGCCCGTTATGACAGCCTTCGCCAGTGCCGTCAGGCCCAGGCCTGGTACTGGATCGAGGCCTTTCGCTATGCCGAGGGCGCAAGCAGTGGTCCGGCGCCAGACGCCGCACTGCAACCCGACCCTTCGATGCGGGTGGTGTACCGCATCACGGCCCTGGCCCAGGGTCTGAAGACCGGTACCCAGGTCGTGCTGCAGTCCTATTTCGTGCCCTACCCGGCCAGTCAGAACCCCTAGCCCTGAAAGGAAGCCCCATGCCCCCGTTCCGCGCCACTGGCCTCTTTATAGTTCTGGCACCCGCCAGCCTGGCCGCAACGGCCACACCGATTTTGTTTTCCCAAATGCCAGCTGCCAGCACCTGGCGCGAACCGGCACCCAACGTCATCATTTCGGTCGACGACTCCGGCAGCATGAACTGGGACCTGCGCGGCTGTGCCGCCGCCGATTGGGACACCCAAACATCGCCCAGGGTCTACCACATCAGCAACGCCATCAACTGCCCGCATTACCTGAACAACCCGAATCCCTCGCGCATCGCGCTGCTGCGCAACAGCCTGTTCAGCACCTTTGGCAACCCCAGCAGCACGCCGCCCAACCCGGGGCTGCTCGCCGACGGCAGCATCCGGCTGGCCTGGCAGGCCCTGCATGACAACGGCAACTCTCTGCCGGACCAGGGCGCCCGACACCTCACGCCCGGTGCCGTCAACGCCATCAGGCCATTCACCGGCCAGCACCGCCAGAATTTCCATCATTTCGTGGAGCGGCTAAAACCCTTCAACATCACCCCCTCGCACCTGCTGATGAACAACGCCTTCCACTACATGCGCAGCCCTGCGGGCATCCACAGCCCCTGGGCCGACCAACCCGGCGTGGCACAACAGACTCCCTATATTCCCTGTCGCCGCAGCTACCACATCTTCCTCACCGATGGCGGCTGGACCACTTCACCCGCCATCACCCAGCTCGACGCCCCCAACTTTGGCGCCAGCGATACACAGTCGATCGGCGGTGGGGCCCATCGCTATAACGTCCGCGACAACCAAACCCGGGTCTACCGGGACACGCTGCGCCAACACCACCGCGACACCGGCAAGCGCTTCCATACCCTGTCCGACTATGCCTTGCTGTCCTGGGGCATGGACTTGCAGGACGGAAGCAATGGCACACAAAACATGCCCAATGCCATTCGTCCGCTGATCCGACAGCCGCGCAGCGAAACCTTCACCACGCTGCTCTGCCAGAGCAGCCGGCAGGGTTGCGCCAGCCTGGCGCCTTTCTGGAACCCGCGCAACAACCCGGCAAACTGGCAGCACCTGACCCAGTACACCATCGGCTTTGGTGCCGAAGCCACCACCTGGGGCGGCAACCGCCTCGCCCCGCCGCAGTGGGACAGCACCACAGATGACACGTTTGGCGGCGACTTTGCGTTGCTGGCCAATGGCGAACGCCACTGGGGCGATGTCCTGACCCAACCCAGCATGCGCCCCTCCGAGCTGTGGCACATGGCCCTCAACGGCCGCGGCAAATATTTCCCGGCCCGCAGTGCCGAAACCCTGACCCGGGCCTTTAGTGACATTCTGGGCGACATCCTGGTGGACACCGGAACCCCGCTGGTCAGCGCTGCCACCAACACCCATTTCCTGCGCAACGGGCAGCAAATCTTTCAAGCCAGCTTTGACGCGGAACGCTTTTCCGGCAACCTGCTGGCACGCCCGGTGGACTCGCACAGTGGCGCTGTGCAGGCCCACATTGACTGGGACGCGGCGGCGCAGCTGGACGCCATGGACATCCAGCAGCGCTTCATCTTTTCCGCGGAAGACGGCAAAGGCCTGCCCTGGTCCAACTACCAAAAACTGCCGCTGGCGCAGCGCACTGCGCTGAGCACCAACGAACACGGAAACACCGACACGCGGGGACCCGATCGCTGGCATTACCTGCGCGGCGACCGAAGCCAGGAAGTCGCCGCCGGTGGCGTCTTCCGTGACCGCAACTCGCGCCTGGGCGATATGGTGCACGCCACCATCTGGTACACCGGAAAACCCCAGGCCGGCCACCGCGACCCCGGCTACACCGCGTTTCGCTCCAGCGCAGCGCCGGGCAAAGGCGCAAGAATGCCAATGGTCTACGTCGGCGCCAATGACGGCATGTTGCACGGCTTTGCCGCCAGCAGCAGCGCAACACAGGACATTGACGCGGGACAGGAACTGATGGCTTACATCCCGGCCGGCATTGCCAAGGGCCCGCTGCGCAGTCTGAGCGAGCGCAACTACAGCCACCGCTATTTTGTCGACGGCAGCGTTTTTACCGGCGACGCCCTGGTCGAAGCACCGGCGCGCTGGAGCACGCTGCTGGTGGGTAGCCTGGGCGCCGGCGGCAAAGGCTATTTTGTACTCGACGTGAGCGACCCCGCCGACTTTCGCGACAACAACGCAGAACAACTGGTGCTGCTCGATACCACCGACCTGCAGGACCCGGACCTGGGCCACCTGTTCGCGCCGCCAGTGCTTGACGACAGCGCCAGCAACCTTTCGCGCCAGATCGTGCGACTGAACAACCAGCGCTGGGCGCTGCTGCTGGGCAATGGCTACAACAGCGACAACGAAGCACCGGTACTGCTGATCCAGTACCTGGATGGCAACCGCGAGCGCATCAAGTTGTCGCCCTGTAGCCAGCCCATCGACACGCAGCACTGCAACGTCAAAGGCAACAACGGTCTGTCGCAACCACAGCCCATTGATCTGAATGGCGACGGCCGGGTCGACGTGGTCTATGCCGGCGATCTGCTTGGCCACCTCTGGAAATTTGACCTCGGCAATACCGACTCGGCGCAATGGCGCACCGCCTTTCAGGGCGCGCCTTTTTTCACCAGCCAGCGCTTTGGCACGCGGCGACAAGCCATCACCACCGCGCCCGCCTGGCGCCAGCACCCGCAGGGCGGCATCATGCTGGTGTTTGGCACGGGTCGTGACCTGAACCAGGACGACACCCACAGCCACGGCACCGACACCCTGTATGCCTTGCATGACAACAGCCACTTCAGCCACGGCGCCCATGGCCTGAAACTGCGCGACGGCAGACCCATCAACCGGCCGCAGGACCGCCATCTCCCGGACACGCTGGTGCAACAAAGCACGGACGTAAAAACACTGAATGACGGCACACACAAGTACTACACATCAAGCAGCGCTGTGGTCGATTACCGCGGCCAGCCCAAGGCCGTGCCACCGGTGCCGGCGCGGCGCGGCTGGTACATGAACCTGCCCTTTTCCGGCCAGCGCGTGCTGCACCAGCCGCGCGCCTTTGCGGGTGAAAAAATTCTGATTCACAGCAGCATCCCGGCCAGTGGCGGCAACAACTCCCGCGATCCTTGTGCGCCGCCAAGACGCCAGGCCGAGCGCACGTTTCTTTCGGTGCTGAATCTGTTCAGCGGCACGCCCTCTGCCACCCCCGTGTTCCATGTGCGCGCCAGTGCGCTGCCGACGCTGCTGCGGCCGCAAAGCATCACCATGCTGGAAAGTGCCACCAACAGTCCACTCCTGGTGCGCACCGCCAGCGAAATGAAACTGCTGCCAACGCAATGCCAACGCGGTCAGAACTGCGCGGCCACCGACCTGGTGCGCGGCGAATATTTCGGCATCCGGGCTGGCTGGCACCAGCTGCCCTAATACAACGACGCAGTGCTATTTATGAAAACGCAAGCACGCCAAGCACCACCGGATGGTGGCTTCACCCTGATTGAAATGCTCATCGTGGTGGGCATTCTTTCCCTCCTGGTCGCGCTGGCGCTGCCGAACTATTCCAGCCACCTGCGTCGCGCCAAGCGCACCGAGGCGCAAGCCGCCATGCTCCGGGCCGCACAGTGGATGGAGCGCGCGGCCAGCGCCAACGGTCGCTATCCCGAAACCAACAGCATTCCTGCGGCCCTGCTATTGGTTCCGGGGCAACGTTACACCCTGCAGATTGAGTCACCCGACCCGACCCAGGCTGGCGTTGCCAGCTACCGCATCACCGCCACCCGCATGCCGAACAGCGACCAGGCGAATGACGAATGTGGTGACCTGGTACTCGACCAAAGCAACCGGCGCAGCACCATCCGCCAGGCACCAAACGCCGATGCCGGCACATGCTGGGGACGCTAAACGCACTGCAAATTTTCGTCCTCTGTCGGAGCCGCGCAAATGGGAAAACGCTAACTGTTCTGTTTAACAGCAATTGGGTTTGCTGATGCCAGGTCTGCAGTCAACACTGCATGAACCCTGTTCGCACCACCCCCATGAACGCACTTTGCCAGCGCTGCGCGCCCCGGCCGAACGATCAACGCACCGCCAAAGCGCAGCGCGTGTGGAGCACTGGCATGTCAGCGGTGGAGTTGATGGTGGTGCTGGTGATCGTTGGCGTTTTAACCAAACTGGCCATTCCCTCGTTCCAGTTCCTGATACAGGGCAATCGCATCAGCAGCGAAATCAGCGCACTGATGAACGACCTGCAATATGCACGCGCCGAAGCCATGCGCACCGGACAGTTTGTCAGCATTTGCATCTCCAGCGACGGTGCCAGCTGCAATGTCAGCAGCGGTGACTGGCGCAACGGCTGGATCATATTTTCCGACCCCAACGGCAACCGCACCGTCAACAACGGCGACACCCTATTGCGCATACGCAAGGCCTTCAGCAACACCGACACCTTGCAGTCCAACCCGGTGACGTCGTCGATGGCCTTCAACCGCAATGGCTTTGCCACCGGACTCAACGCCAACGTTCTGATGCTGGCCAAAACCACGCCGATCAATTCCCAGCTGACGCGCTGCCTGTCCATCAATGTGGTTGGTCGCATGCAAGTCCAGACCCCCACCAGCAACCCGACGACCTGCCGATGAGCGCACGCCCTCCTCGCCTCCCTCGCACGCCACGCCCCTGGCGTCAGGCCGGCTTCACGCTGACCGAGATTTTGATCGCCCTGCTGATTTCCAGCATTGGCCTGCTCGGTCTGGTCGGCATGCAGGCACTGGCACTGGTCAGCACCCAGACCTCCAGTGTGCGTTCGCTGGTGGCATTGCAGGCCAGCAGCCTGGCCGCCGCCATGCACAGCAACACCCGCTACTGGGTCATAGGCACCAGCACCAGCGGCTTCAGCATCAACGGCACAACCATTAATGACAACTCCAATCAACTCGGCCTGACCGGCAGTTCCTGTGATTTCACCACCTACCCCAGCAGCGGCCAGTGCACGCCGGTGCAACTGGCCGCCTTTGACCTGCAGTCCTGGGCCGCGAACATGAACCGGCTGCTGCCGAGCTATGCCGCCAACCTGGCCTGCACCACCAACCCGCGCAATCCACTGTCTTGCCAACTCGATATCACCTGGACCGAACGCTACGTCGCCATGGGACGCAACACCCAAAATAACAGCACGGCAACCGGCGGCGCGCGCCGATTCACCCTGTACATCCAGCCATGAACCGCCCCTGCTTGCGCGCCCCACGTCAGCCCCTGCGCCAGACCGGACTGAGCCTGATTGAGTTGATGGTGGCCATCCTGATGGCCATGTTCATGGCCGCCGCACTGCTGTTCATCTACCTCGGCATGCGCAACGCCTACATCAACCAAGACCGGCTGGCCCAGTTGCAGGACAGCCAGCGCGTGGCCATGAGCATGCTGGCCAGCACCATCGAACAAGCCGGCTACTTTGTGAACCCGAAAACCGACACCAGCGCCAATGCGCTCCCGGCGGCCACATGGACCTGGTCCAATGGAGTGCGCACCAGTTTTGTCGCCGGGCAAGCCCTGTCCGGCTACGGCGACAGCACCGGCAGCGGGGCCCAGAGTGACGCCATCGTGCTGCGCTACCAGAGCGCCAACAACGACGGTTTGCTGAACTGCAATGGCGGCACCAACACCAGCGGCGCCAATGCCTTGTCGACCAATATTTTCACCATCAACGCCAGCAACGAATTGACCTGCGCGATTGACAACAATGCGCCGGTTACGCTGGCCGGCAACATTGGAAGAATGCAGATTTTCTACGGCACCGACAGCCTCAACCGCGGCCCGATCGACGCCTATCTGCCAGCCAGCGTGGTAAGCGCGCAAAACCTGTGGGGCCGGGTGCACTCCGTGAAGATTCGCCTGTTTTATATGGACAACAGCAAGCAGCCCCCAGTCCTGCTACCCAACCCGGTGCTGCAATTCATCAGTCTGCAGAACAAACAATGACGCCCCCCTACACGCTGCCCACCCGAGCCTTCGCCGCACTGCGCCGAACCGTGCAGCTGACGCAGCGCGGCTTTGCGCTGGTCACGGCACTGCTGTTCCTGATCATTCTGTCGATACTCGCCGTGACCATGTTTGGCAGCAGCGGTATGCAGGGAAAAATCGCCGGCAACACGCTGGAATACCAACGCGCGATGCAGGCAGCGGAATATGCGCTGCGCTACGGTGAGTGGTTGCTTCAGCAGCGCGGCCTGACCGAAACCACCTGCACCCAGATGGTAGACCTGAGCGTCGTCGGCAACCAGCCCATGGTCTGCCTCAACGCCCTGGCGAACCCCACCACCTTGCCCTGGAGCGCCGGACTCAACCTGACCCCGGTCGGCATGACCGTGCGCGCCGGCGGCGGTGTGGTATTCACCCCCGGCTACACCGGCCCGACCGACGTGAATTACGCGCGCCAACCCAGCTTGTACATCTACAAGGTCGGACCGGACCCGAGCGGCAACATGATGTACCAGCTGTCCACTGTCGGCTACGGCGGCAATTCCGGCACGGTGAGTGTGCTGCAGGCCATGGTTTCGGTGTCCCCATGAAGCGCGCCCGATTGGAAATTTCTCCCGGAGATTGCACCATGTTTCAGAAATTTCGCAGCAGCAAGTCCGAGCTCCGCCGCTCCGGCGGATTCACTTTGATTGAACTACTGATCGTGGTCGCCATCATTGCCATATTGGGCGCCGTGGCGTTGCCCACCTACCAGCGCTACGTGATGCGCAGCCGGCGCATCGACGCGCGTGGCGCGCTGCTGGAACTGGCGTCACGGCAGGAATCATTTTTTGCCATGAACAACCGATTCAGCCAGGTCGCATCCGATCTGGGCTATCCCAACCTGCCCTGGAACGTGGTTTCCAGCGGTGGCACAAGCTACTACCAACTCAGCATCAGCGTCGACCCCACCGGCCAAACCTATACCGGCAGCGCAACCCCGCTCGGCGGCCAGGCCCAGGACACGGAATGCGCGGTCTACCTGATTGACCAGACCGGCAACAAAACGAATCAGCTGGGCAACCGCCAGCCACTTAATAGCAACAGCTGTTGGTAACAGAAGCCGCAATCAACACCGGCGCGCAGAGGCTCCACTTTATTGAGACGACAGCATCACGCGAAGGACTCCCATGCCATGCTTACGAACGGCCATTGCGCTGCTGATAGCCTTGCTATGTGGCGCCAGCCAGGCCTCCAACGTCATCAACTTTGACGACATCCAGACCAGCTCCTACGTTGCGCTGCCAGGCAGCTATCACGATTTCACCTGGGAAAACGGCTTCGTCATCAACGGTTGTTCCTACGACTGGGCTTCGGGCTACTGCCGCAGCACCGCATCCCCCAGGAATGCGCTGTTCAACGGTTATGCATCAGCGCTGTATATCCGGAAGGCCGATCGCAGCCAGTTCAATTTTTTTGGTGCCTCGGTCGGCATTGCCTGGAGTCCCGGCTGGGTCACGTTTAAAGGCGCACGCAATGGCACTTTCGTGTATTCGAGCACCTTCAACGCAAGCCTGGACCCGACCTTTCTGAAGCTGCGTTACTACAACATCGACTCGCTCTATATCACTTCGTCAAACCAGATAGTGATGGATGACTTTTCCATCTCGGGCTCACTCTGCCAGACGCCCGAACTGACCTATAACGTCACCAGCCCGGCACTGCTGGGAAACCAGATTTACTACGCCTACGCCGATTTCAACACCTGCTTCGGCACCCTGCTTGCCCTCTCCATCAACCGCAGCACTGGCGCCTATAACTCCACGGCCAACTGGGAAGCCGGCTGTACCCTTTCCGGTTCCGGCACGCCGGCCACCACGCAAGTGGCCAACGGACCAAGAACGCCGTGCAATGTAGTGCCGCACGATCTGCGCCCGGGCACCGCCCAGGGCTTGCAGAACCGGATCATGGCCTCCTATACGCCCGGCACCGACAAGACCAACAACCTATTCATTGATGGCACGGCCCCTTATCCGGCACAAAGTGACTTCATCAGCTCCGTCAACAACGTGTACCCACCAACCAAGGTGCTTCGCTATCTGGGCGGCAGCACCAACCTGGAAGGTTCCGACACTTCGGCTCCAGGCCTTTACCGTCCCCGCACCAGCCAGCTGGGTGACATCGTCAACTCCAGCCCGGTGGTCGTCGGTCCGGCCAAAGGCCATTACGACACCATGCAGACAGACCTGTTATCTCGGACCAGCCTGGCAAGCGAAGCCAGCAGCTACGCCACCTACAAAGAAACTACCGCGAACCGGCCCAACATGGTCTACATCGGCGCCAACGACGGCTTTGTGCATGCCTTCCGTGCCGGCTCTCAGGACAGCAATGGCGTCACCATAGGCAGCACCAGCACGCCCAACGACGGCCGCGAGTTGTTGGCGTTTGCACCGTCCAACGCGCTGATGACGATTGCCTCGTCAACCCGCGCACTGAACTTTTCCAGCCAGTATTACGACCACAACTATTTTGTCGACGCCACGCCCGGCGTGAACGATTTGTATCTGAACGGGCAATGGCAAACCTGGCTGGTAGGCGGGCTGGGCGCAGGTGGCAATGCCAGCGGCCCGGTCAGCGAAGACAGCAAAACCGCCGCCGGTTTGCTCTACACCATCAACATCAGCGATCCCAGCAAGTTCACACGCGACGAAGTCAAAAACCACAAAGTGGCCCTGCAGGAATTGAACTCCGGCAATGCCGGTGTCGCCGGCACCACCAACAAGGCCAGCATTCGGTGCGAGAACACACGACAAGGCGACGGCACGCCCGGCAGCTGCGCCAAATACATGGGCGCCATTTATGGCACGCCGGTCATACGTCGCATGCACAACGGCCACTGGAATATTCTTTTCGGCAATGGCCTCTATAGCGAGTCCGGCAAAGCCGGCATCTTTATCCTGAACAAGCTCGAAGACCTGACCCAGGGCAACAACTTCTGGCTCAACTCGCGCGCCGCGCCATTTGTCGAACGAAAAAATGGCATCGTGCATGTCACCCCGGTCGATTTCGATGGCGACCAGGTCATCGACTATGTTTATGCCGCCGATGTACAAGGAAATATCTGGCGCTACGACGTCACATCCACTGACGAAAACGTGTGGGCCCGCACCCCGCCGGTGAAAATATTTTCCACCCCGAATGCTCAGCCAATCAGCACCAAACTGATGGTCTCCACAGTGCGGATTGGCAACGGCACTGCCGTCCTGGTGGAGTTCGGCACCGGGCGCGCCTGGCCCTTGCTGAATTCCTTTGGCAACGACTACGCCACCGGCGTGCAGTCGCTGTACGGCATCATGGACACCAACTTTGACGAATGGAACCGCAAGTCCGATACCAAATATGTATCGCAAACCAGCCTGCCCGCCAACAGCAGACTGGTCACGCAAACCATCACCGGTACCACCACCATCCATGGCGTGAAATACCGCACCGTGTCATCCCATCCGGTGTGCTGGATTGGTGCTTCCAACATTCATGGGTGCAGCAGTTACACCCATTACGGCTGGAAAATCGACTTGCCAGGCGTGGGCAATGCGGGCTTTCGCGAACAGGTGGTGTTCGATCCACAAATTGTCGATGGCATCTTCGTCGTCAACACCCTGACCCCTGGCTGGCCGCTCGACACCTCGGATGGTTACACCATGACCGTCACCAGCAATGGTGGCGCACCTGCGAACTCCTTCTTCTCCGACGCCAGCAGTGCCAGCAACGTGATCGGCGCCAACCTGAATGGCACTGGCACCGCCGTGTTTTTGCCGACCACCAACGCCAAGCTGGAGATGTACCAAAAGGACAGCCGACAGCACGTCACAGTCACCGAAATTGCCGGCAATACATCGCGCACGGTGAAACGCTCGACCTGGATCCGCTTGCGCTAGCCATCCACAAGCCTTCGCCCAGCCAGGGCGCTTGGCGGAAAAAACACCAGCGTTCAGGCATGCGCAAAAGCGATTGCGAAACCATGGCAAAACCGCCGACCATGCACAGAACGCTCCGACTCCAACCAGGACCTACCATGCGCAACCATCTATACGCTCTGGGCTTCATCTTGGGCTTTTTGTGTGGCAACACGCAGGCCGCCACCGTCATCAACTTCGACGATATACGCGGCAGCACGCCGGACTGCGGCGGCTGGATTCTTCCTAACAATGCGGCCTGCATTCGACTGCCAGGAAACTACAACGGCTTTACCTGGGACAACGGCTGGGCCATCAACGGCTGCGTCTACAACTCCGGCTCCGGCTACTGCCGCAGCACCGCCTCGCCACCGAACACGCTGTTCAATGGCTACTCCTCGCCCATGACCATCAGCAAATCGGACCGCAGCCAGTTCAATTTTTTTGGTGCCTCGATCGGCATCGCCTGGAGCCCCGGCTGGATCAACTTTTCTGGTCGGCGCAATGGCACTACCGTGTATTCCACCACTTTCAGCGCCACCCTGGACCCCACCTTTCTGACGCTGCGTTATTACAACATCGACCAGCTCTATATCACCTCGGCAAACCAGATGGTGATGGACAACTTTTCACTCTCGGGCTCACTCTGCCAGACGCCCGGACTGACCTATAACGTCACCAGCCCGGCACTGCTGGGCAATCAGATTTACTACGCCTACGCCGATTTCAACACCTGCTTCGGCACCCTGATTGCCACCTCTATTGACCGCACTACCGGAGCCTATTCGAACACCGCCAACTGGGAAGCCGGTTGCACCCTGTCCGGCCCCGGCACGCCGCCCACCACGCAGGTGCCCAGCGGCCCCAAGGCGCCCTGCAGCGCAGTTCCCAACAGTCTGCAGCCGACCGCCGCACAAGGGCTGGTGAACCGCACCATGGCGTCCTATTCGCCGCCAATCGACAAGATCAACAATCTATTCACCGATGGCACCAACGTCTTGCCGACCCAGAGTAGCTTCATCAATACCGTCAACAGCGTATACCCGCCAATCAAGGTACTGCGCTACCTCGCTGGCAACACCAACCTGGAAGGTTCCGACACTTCGGTTCCAGGCCTTTACCGTCCCCGCACCAGCCAGCTGGGTGACATCGTCAACTCCAGTCCGGTGGTCGTCGGCCCCGCCAGCGGCAGTTACGACACCATGCAAACCGACCTGCTCAACCAGAGCAGCCTGAGTACCGAGGCCAGCAGCTACGCCACCTACAAGCAGAGCACGGCGACGCGACCCAATATGGTCTACATCGGTGCCAATGACGGCTTTGTGCATGCCTTTCGCGGTGGCACGCAAGACAGCAATGGCGTCACCGTGGGCAACGGCGGCACGCCCAACGACGGGCGCGAAATGCTGGCCTTTGCGCCTTCCAACGCGCTCATGACGATCGCTTCGACACGGTCCGATCTGAATTATTCGAACCAGAATTACGACCACAACTACTTTGTCGATGCCACCCCGGGGGTGGGCGATTTGTACCTGAATGGCAGCTGGCAGACCTGGCTGGTCGGCGGACTCGGTGCCGGTGGCAATGCCAGTGGCCCGGTCAGCAACGATGCCAGCAGCGCCGCGGGCCTGCTCTACACCATCAACGTCACCGACCCCAGCAACTTCACGCGCACGGGCGTCACCACGCGCCAGAATGTGCGCCAGGAATTGAACTCCGGCAACGCCGGTGTCGCCGGCACCACCAACAACGCCAGCATCTTGTGCACCAATACACCGCTGCAAAACGGCGATCCGGGCCCATGCGCCCAGAACATGGGCGCCATTTATGGCACTCCGGTAATACGTCGCATGCACAACGGCAAATGGGATATTCTTTTCGGCAATGGCCTGTACAGCCAGTCCGGTAAAGCCGGCATATTCACCCTCAACTCCGTCGACAACCTATTGCTCGGGGACAACTACTGGAGTGACGCGCGCGCGCCGGCGATCGCCGGACAAAAAAATGGCATCGTGCACATCACCCCGGTCGACCTCGATGGCGACCAGGTGATTGACTATGTCTACGCTGGCGACGTGCAGGGCAATATCTGGCGCTTCGATGTCACCGCCAATGACGAAAGCGTGTGGCCGATCGTTCCGCCGGTGAAAATATTTTCCACCCCGAACGGCCAGCCCATCACCACCAAGCTGATGGTCACCACCATGCCGCTGGGCAGTGGCAAGGCGGTATTGGTCGAGTTCGGCACCGGGCGCGCCTGGCCCTTGCTGAATTCCTTTGGCAACAACTATGCCACTGGCGTGCAGTCGCTGTACGGCATCATGGACACCAACTTTGACAAGTGGAACCGCAAGTCCGGCACCCAGTATGCCTCGCAGACCTCACTGCCGAGCAATAGCACCTTGGTCACGCAAACCATCACCGGTACCACCACCATCAATGGCGTGAAATACCGCACCGTGGCGGCAAACCCGGTGTGCTGGATTGGTGCCAGCGGCATCCAGGGTTGCCAAAACTACAACAATTACGGCTGGAAGATTGACCTGCCCGGCATAGGCAATGCGGGCTTTCGCGAACAAGTGGTGTTCGACCCGCAAATCGTCAACAACGTGCTGACGGTCAACACCCTGACCCCGGGCTGGCCGCTCGACACCTCGGAAGGCTACACCATGACCGTTACCAACAATGGTGGCGCACCGGCGAGCTCCTTCTTCTCTGGCGCCAACGGTGCCAGCAACGTGATTGGCGCCAACCTGAACGGTCTGGGCACTGCCGTATTTTTGCCGACCACCAATGCCAAGCTGGAGATGTACCAGAAAAACGCCAACCAACAACCAACCGTCACTGACATCGCCAGCAACACGGCGCGCACCGTCAAGCAAATGACCTGGAGCCGCCTGCGCTAGGCCGGCGCCTGGCAGCGCAGGGTTTGCCGCCGCGACAAGCCAGCCAGGTCTGGCTATAGTCAGCCCCTGCAGCCACTCCCTGCGCTGCGAATCAAGGAGCTGACAATGCACAAAAAAGTACACACTGGCGCGGTCCCCTGCATGGCGGCGCTGGCACTGCTGCTGGCACTGGGCACGGCCCAGGCACAAAACAATCCGGCCCAGATGACGTTTTTCGTCACCAGTGTCGGCATCGGCCATGGCGGCGATCTCGGCGGCCTCGAAGGGGCCGACCGGCATTGCCAGCAACTGGCGACCGCCGCCGGTGCCGGCCAGCACCAGTGGCACGCCTATCTAAGCACCCAGGCCGCCAGCCTCAGCGACGCCAGCGCCATCAATGCGCGGGACCGCATTGGCACCGGCCCATGGCAAAACGCCAAGGGCGTGGTGATTGCCAAGAATGTCGAAGACTTGCACTCCAGCAACAACAACATCACCAAGCTCAGTGCCCTGGATGAAAACGGACAACTGGTAAATGGCCGCTCGGACACGCCCAACAAGCACGACATGCTGACCAGCTCACGCCCCGATGGCACCGCTTTTCCTGGCGCCCCGTTCCCGGACATGACCTGCGGCAACTGGACCCATTCCAGCGCCGAAGGCGCTGCCATGACCGGCCACCATGACCGCTTCGGACCGGCCAATGTGCCCTGGGCCAGCTCCTGGAATTCCACCCATCCGACGCTCGGCTGCAGCCAGGAAAAAATCCGCCCCACAGGCGGCGATGGGCTGCTTTATTGCTTTGCCGTAAAGTAAGCCGGCATCAGGGCGCGGCGCTGAACTGCTTGCGCAGTTCGCGCTTGAGCAGCTTGCCACTCGGGTTCTTCGGCAGTGCATCGGCAAAGATGACGCGCTTTGGGCTCTTGAAGCTGGCCATGTGCTGGCGACAAAATTCAATCACCGCGTCGGCACTGAGTTCGGCGCCGTGCTTGAGCACGACCACGGCCGTTACCGCCTCGACCCACTGCGGATCGGCGAGTCCGATCACCGCCACTTCGCTGACCTGCGGCAGGCGATAAATCATCTCCTCGACTTCCCGGCTGGCGACGTTCTCGCCACCGGACTTGATCATGTCCTTCTTGCGGTCGACCACGCTGATATAGCCTTCAGCATCGATGGTGCCAAGGTCGCCACTGTGAAACCAGTCGCCCTCGAATGCTGCCTGGGTGCGCGCATCGTCCTTGAAATAGCCCAGCATCAGGTGCGGTGAACGGTGCACGATTTCACCGATTTCACCCGGCACCACATCCTGCATGTCGTCATTCACCACCCGGGTCTCCACATTCAGCACCGGACGGCCGCAGGAGCCCGGCTTGCGCAGCTGGTCTTCCGGCCCGAGCATGGTGGCCAGCGGCGCGATTTCGGTTTGTCCGTACAGGTTCCAGAGCCGCACTTTGGTAAAACGTGACGCCAGCTCGCGCAACACTTCGACCGGCATGATGGAAGCACCGTAGTAGCCTTTGGCCAGGCTGGCAATCTTGTCCGGTGTCAGTGCCGGCGAACGCAAAATAGAAATCCACACCGTGGGCGCGGCGAAGAAGCTGGTGATTTTGCAGGCTTCGATCAAGGCGAGCAAATGGTCCGGCACCGGTTTGGCGGTGATCACGTTGGTGCTGCCGACATAGATGTTGGGGCCCAGGAACACATCCAACTGGGCGCAGTGGTACAGCGGCAGTGCATGCAGGGTCACATCATTGCTGTGGATCTCGGCGTCGGCAATGCAGCTGGTGTATTGCCACAACACGGCGTCGTGGGTCAGCATCGCCCCCTTCGGGCTGGACTCGGTGCCGCTGGTGTAAACAATTTGCAGCAGGTCGCCGCCGTCGACGTGGTTTTGCGGCGGCGCATCCTGGCAGGCCAGCAGCTCGTCAAAAGGGTGCATGCCAGCGGCCGGCACGCTGGGATCTTCCGCCGGAATCCAGATGAACGCGGTGACCTGGGTTTGCAGTGCTGCTGCAGCACGGGCCAGTTCGGCCAAGCCACTGTCGGTTACCAGAAAACGGGCTTCGGCGTGGCGCAGGATATAGGCTACTTCGTCGGCCTTGAGCATGAAGTTGATCGGCACCAGCACCGCGCCCAGGCGCGCCAGCGCGAAGCGTATTGCCGCAAAACCGTGCGAGTTGCGCGCCAAAATAGCCACCCGCTCACCTTGCTGAACGCCGAGTTTCGCCAGGCCCGCTGCGCAGCGTGACACCAGCGCGTCGAAGGCCGCGTAGGTCCACTGCGTGTCGCCGCAAATGATGGCGGTCTTGGCCGGAAAACGCTGGGCACTGCGGCGCAGCACATCGCCCAGGGTCTGGCGACGAATCGATGTATGCATAACTGGCTCCTCGTTGTTATGGGTCTCACTATGCGCGCGGCGCCCGCGCTAGGCGTGGCTGACGGCACTGCCGTCGTCAGGGCGCAAGGCCCAGAACGACAAAGACGACAGCAGGGTGATCGCGCCGATGGTCAAAAAGGCATGGTGCAAGGCGCTGCTGATCGCCGCCCGGTCGGTCTGCGCCACCGCGCCCAGATACCAGGCGGTGACCAGCGAACCGCAGGCCAGGCCGAAGCTCATGGACAACTGCTGCATCGAACTGCCGATGGTGCTGGCCATGCTCGAATCCTGCGCGTCAATGTCGGAGTAGGCCATTGAGTTCATGCTGGTGAACTGCAGCGAGTTGAAGAATCCCTGGGCCAGACTCAGGCCGACGATGTGCCAGATCGGCGTGTCGGCTTCGACAAAAGAAAACAGGGTGATGGTGATGCCGATCAGCAAGGTGTTAACGATCAGCACGCTGCGGTAACCAAAGCGCGCCAGCACTTTGGTGGCGGCCATTTTCATGAACATCGCAGCGGCCGCCGCCGGCATCATCAGCAGGCCAGACTGCCACGCCGTCTTGCCCATGCCAAGCTGGTACAGCAGCGGCAACAAAAAGGGCATGCCGCCCAGCCCCAAGCGCGTGACAAAACCGCCCAGCACCGAGATCCGAAAGGTGCGCACCCGGAACAGCGACAAACGCAGCAAGGGATAGGCACTGCGTCCGGCATGCCAGCCATAGCCCAGCAGCAAGACCAGGGCCAGCGCAAACCACAGCGCCGCCGAGACACCATCAATGCGGTGTTCGCCAAACACTTCCAGCAACCACGATAAAAGTGCCGTGCCGCTACCAAACAGCAGGAATCCCACGGTGTCGAAAGCGCCTTGCCGATCGCCGTAGTAGTCCGGCATATAGCGGTGGATCAGCCATTGCGCAACGATGCCCACCGGCACATTGACGAAGAAGATATCGCGCCAGGACAACCAATGCACGATCAAGCCACCGACCGTCGGCCCCAGCAGCGGCGCGATCAGCGCCGGTATGACGACAAAATTCATCGCCGCCAGCAACTCCGACTTGGGAAAGGTGCGAATGATGCAGAGCCGCCCCACCGGCATCATCATGGCCGCGCCAATGCCTTGCAAAATACGCGCACCGACCAGCATGGGCACATTGACGGACAACCCGCACAGCACCGAAGAAAACGTGAACAAGGCCACCGCCCAGGCGAACACCCGGCGCGTGCCAAAGCGGTCAGCCATCCAGCCACTCACCGGAATGCCGACCGCCAGGCTCAGTATGTAACTGGCGACCACGCCTTTCAGGCTCAGCGGTGTGACGTTCAAACTGGCGGCCATCGACGGCACAGCCGTGTTCACAATGGTGGAATCCAGCTGTTCCATGAACAGCGCGGTTGCCACCACCCAAGGCAGGTAGCGCTTGACCCGGGCTTGCGCCCTGGCGGCGGTGTCCTGCATGCCGGTGGCCATTACTTCGCGGCAGCGGTACCCGGCAAGGTGGCACGCAAGCCCTTGCGCCCGTACAACATGAACACCGACAGCAAACCGCACGCCGCAGCAAAACTCATCCAGTAGCCGGGTGCCGCCTTGTCGCCGGTGGTTTCAATCAGCCAGGTTGACACCATCGGCGTGAAGCCACCAAAGATGGCCGTCGCCAGGCTATAGGCCAGTGAGAAGCCGACGGTGCGCACGTGCACCGGCATCACTTCGGTCAGTGCTACCACGGCGGCGCCGTTGTAGCTGGCATAGAGAAAGGACAGCCACAGTTCGGTGATTAGCAAGTTGCCGAAAGTGATATTGGCAACCAGCCAGGACATCAGCGGATAGACCGTCAACATCGAGAGCACGGTAAACACAATCAGAATTTTCGGGCGACCAATGCGGTCCGACAGCGCCCCCATCACCGGCAGCCAGATGAAATTGGACACGCCGACGCAGAAGGTGGTCAGCAAGCTGTCAGAGGTGCTGAGCTTGAGGACGCTTTTGCCGAAGGTCGGGGTGTATACGGTGATGAGATAAAACGACACGGTGGTCATCACCACCATCAGCATGCCGGCCAGCACGATGCTCCAGTTGCTGCCGATGGATTGCAGGATTTCCCGGAAGCTCGGATGGTGCTGGCGCGCCAGAAACTCGTCGGTTTCCTGCAGTGAGCGCCGGATCACAAAGATTACCGGAACAATCATGCAGCCAATGAAGAAGGGGACACGCCAGCCCCAGTCGCCAATTTGTGCCGGCGACAGCGATTGGCTCAGGGTGTAGCCGATGATGGCCGACGCCATGATTGCGACCTGCTGGCTGGCGGACTGCCAGCTCACATAAAAGCCCTTGCGTCCGGGTGTTGCCATTTCGGACAGGTACACCGAGACGCCTCCGAGTTCAACGCCGGCGGAGAAGCCTTGCAGCAGGCGTCCGACGAGGACCAGTGTGGGTGCGGCGATGCCGATGCTGGCGTAGCTGGGTACAAAGGCGATCAGTACGGTCCCCATGGCCATGATGCCGAGGGTGATGATGAGGCCTTTGCGGCGGCCGATCCGGTCGATGTAGCTGCCGAGGATGACGGCGCCGAGGGGGCGCATGAGGAAGCCGGCGCCAAAGGTGGCGAAGGTGAGGATGAGGGAGGCGTATTCGTCGTTGCTGGGGAAGAATGTTTTGGCGATGTAGGTGGCGTAGAAGCCGTAGAGGAAGAAATCGAACATTTCCAGGAAGTTGCCGCTGGTTACGCGTAATACCGTCGACAGCCGGGAGTGTCCCGTTTTTTGCACGTTTGTCATGGTGGATTCCTTCTGAGAGGCTGATTGTGGAGCAAAACCGGTTGGGGTTCAGCGGGCGCTTACTTAGTGCTTACCCGCAACAGAAATCGCTGTTGATGGACTTGCTCGCGCCTGCTTTTGTGGTTTACCGCCTGCCGAGGCGGTTCGCGGTGCGTTTGCTCGCCTGCTCTTGTCCTCTTTTCCCTGCTGTATTTGTTCGCGCTGCGTTGCGCGCCTGCTTTTTCCCTTTTCCTCCTGCACTGTTGGCGTTCGCTGCGTTGCGTGCCTGCTTTTGGTCTTTTCCTCCTGCTGTGTTGGCGTTCGTTGCGTTGCGCGCCTGCGGGTGGGCAGGGGCTGACGAAGTGGGTGTACGTTCTCCGGCCTCTAGTCGCCGGGGTCTGCTTCTGGTGCGCTAGCACCCCAGCACAACTACCGCTATCTGCAC
>CAIUDG010000075.1 GCA_903897925.1 uncultured beta proteobacterium
CTAGCGACTATACCGATAGCACCGGTACATATTACGCACAAGCCTACTATTACGTGATCAATGGCTATTGCGGGCTGGTCAACACCGCCACGCGCGTGATCCCGGCGTGCTCAATCAGTGCCATCACCCGGGCCACGCTGCCGTAGTTCGCGGCCTCATCGGAGCTCAGGTGCACGCTCACATCGGGTTGTGCGGCGCGCAGCAGTTGCAGCTTCGTCTGCAGCGCGGGCAGCGCGATTTCCTCTCGGTCCACATACACCAGACCCTTGGCATCAACACTCACGTTCACCGGTTTGCGCGCATCAGGCGGCTGGGTCGCCACGGTCTTGGGTAAATTGAGCTTGATGGCATTGTTGAGCAGGGGCGCGGTGACAATCAGCGCCACCACCAGCACCAGCATCACGTCCACCAGCGGAGTGATGTTGATTTCAGACAGCACATCACCGTCTTCACTCGTCGTAGAAAAAGCCATGGTCTGCTCCAGTTTCAGGCGGGTTGGGTGGCCGCGGAGAATAATTCCTTGCCGCCGCTGTGATGGACTGCGCCATGGCGCTCGCTAGACACTGCGGCCACTGGTTTGCTGCGTGCAATGCGGAAACGGTTCTTGCGCGACAGTGAAATCAGATCGGCGCCGAGTTCGTCCAGGTCCGCATTGGTGATTTTCAATCGGCGCAAAAACACGTTGTAGGCCAGCACCGCAGGCACTGCAACGGCAATGCCGATGCCAGTGGCCACCAGCGCCTCCCCAATCGGCCCGGCCACTACCTCCAGGCTGGCCGAACCGGCTTTGCTGATGTCGGTCAACGCGTGCATGATGCCCCACACGGTACCGAACAAACCAACGAATGGCGAGGTGCTGCCAATGCTGGCCAGCACGGCCAGACCGCTCTCGAGCTTGCGCCGCTCTTTGTGAATCTGCTGGCGCAGTGCGCGCTCCAGCAGGTCCTGGCGCTCGCCGGTGTGCGACAGGTCGGCACCATCGTCCGCGGTGTCGTCGCGCAGCACCTGCAACCCGGCGGCGCTCAGGCGTGCGGCGGGGCCATGCGCTTCCAGCGACAAGTCGACCGCAGCCTGCAAATTGGGGGCATGCCAGAAGGCTTGCGAAAACCGCTTGTTGTCGCGCGAAAGGCGGATGTGTTGTACCGTCTTGTAAATAATGAGTGACCAGGTGGTCACCGAAAAGCCAACCAGCGTCCAGAGGGTCGCCGGAACAATAAGCTCAGTGGAAATGGACATGGAACTGCCTTTGCTTGAATAGGAAATTGAAATGGAAATGAATATGCGACCGCAGTGGATGACGCCTACTGCGCCAGCTTGAAGTCAATCGGAACCTGGCTCCAGGCATCAATCGGCGTATTACCACGCTTGGCGGGGGCAAAGGTCCAACCGCGAACCGCCGTCAATGCGGCTTCGTCCAGCAGTTCCGTGCCGCTGCTTTGCTTGATCTCCACCTCACCGACATGCCCGCTGGCGAGCACACGCACACGCAACACCACGCGGCCATGTATGCCCATGCGCAATGCCAACTTGGGGTACTGGGGCGCCGGGTTGTTAAGGTACCCCGCATAGCCAGTCGGCTCGGTCACCGGCTCTTCCTGGCGCGGCGCTGGTGGTGTTGGCAGCGCAGCCACCGGACCGCTGGCTTTGGGCGCAGTGAGGTTCTCCGCAACCGCCATGGTGTCGGCTTGCGGCGCCTCTGCCACCGAAGTGCGTAAAGCCGCCAGCGGAGCGGTCGGGAGTGCATGTGGGGGTAACTGCACGGGCTTGGACGGCTCAATTCGTTGGGGCTCTGGCGTCTCCGGTGCAGGCCGCAGGAGTTCGATCTCCTGGGGAACTTGCCGTGCCAGTGGCTGCGCCTGATAGTTCCAAGCACTGGTGACTACGGCCGCATGAATACCAGCAACCAGCAGCACCCATAGCGCCAGCTCGACCCCGTTGCGCTGCGGCCGCTTCGCATCGGGCGTAGCAGCCAGTGCAAAGCCAAGGGGCGCGGAGTCGGAACGCAATAGGCGCAAATGCTCCTTGCGCGATGACAGCGACTGCGTAAAGGGCAGTGCACTCAGGGCTTGGACAGATGTCATGGATTGGATCTTCACAAAATTCGATACAGCTACTTTGCAAGGCGCATGCCACGCAATAGCGTCAGATTTTCAGCAAACCCGGGCTTCTGATGGCACAAACTCAACAGAACTGCTGCGAATCAAACAGTCGCTGTCGAACTTGGCGTCGGTCAACAAGCCAAAGCGCTTGAGCTGCGTGCGCAACACGTTGCGCGAAATGCCCAACAGCGCTGCGGTGTGCACCTGGTTTCGCAGGCAATGCGCATACGCCGAATGAATCACCAAGGACTCAATGCGCTCGTACAAGCCCTCACCGCCATCGGCAAACAGTGTCGGCAGTACGGCGGCCAGCGTGTCCAATGGATTTTGCGCTGGCTGCGGTTGCGTTTCCTGCACTGCAACGGGTATTTCTGTCGGTGCCTGTGCCGGCGTTTGCGCTGCAGGGACCGCGAGCTGCTGGGCGGTCGGCGGTGTGTAGACACCGCGCAAGCGCAAATCAGCGACCGTGATGACACCGTCGCTGTTGACGATGAGCGCGTAATGCACCACGTTTTCCAGCTCGCGAATATTGCCTGGCCAGCTGTAATTCAGCAGCGCCTGACGAGCATCTTCACTCAGGTGCACTCCGCGCAGCCCCAGGCGTTTGCCATAGACGTTCAGAAAATGATCGGCCAGCGCCAGAATGTCCCCGGGACGCTGCGCCAGCGGCAGCAGTTCCAATACCGCCACATTCAGCCGGTAGTACAGGTCCGCACGGAAGTGGCCCGCGGCCACGGCCTGCTCAAGCCGCACGTTAGTGGCGGCCACCAAGCGCACATTCACATCGGTCGGTTTGCGTGAACCCAGACGCACCACCTGTCGCTCCTGCAACACCCGCAGCAGCTTGACTTGCACTGAGGCAGGCAGGTCTCCAATCTCATCCAGAAACAAGGTTCCATTATTGGCTGCTTCAAACCAGCCTATGCGCGAACCAGCGGCGCCGGTGTAAGCCCCCGCTTCGTGCCCGAACAATTCGGCCTCCACCAGGTTTTCGCTGAAGGCTCCGCAGTTCACTGCAACGAAGGGGCCGCCGCGTCCGCTGTGGTTGTGCACATGGCGAGCAATCAATTCCTTACCGGTGCCGGTCTCACCAATGATGAGCACATTGGCGTCACTGCCGGCGATGCGTTCAGCCTGCTCTAGTAGCGCCTGCGATGAAGGATCGTCAAATACAAGCGCCTTGGCCCGTATGGAAAGAATCTGAATCTGTGAATCCGGTAGCGTGAGTACGCGCGTCATCATGGTGTCCTGTGCAGTGTATGAACTGCAATGTACCGACGATGACGCACGCTGTTAACTAAGCATTCTGAGTATGTAAATTCACAAAACGTTGCGCTACATCAAAGTAATTACGCCGCAGCGCGATAGCTCTGTTGCAAACGGCGGTTGGCTTCGGCCAAGGGGCGTGGGTCGATCCATGCGTCGAAGTCAAAGTCACGATCCAGGAAGCCATGCACCAGCTGAAAGTGTTTCTGCTGCCGAAACAGTTCCACACGCTCACTCGACAGGTCTGGTGCCAGAGACAGGTGAAATCCATCGCGGTAGGCCTCAGCCACGCCCTCGCTGCCGGCACGGGTTTCTCCTTGCAGAATCTGCAGCACGTCATCCTTGTGGGTCTTTGCCCACTCGGCGGCGCGCAAGGTTTGATATAGAAAGCGCACCAACAGATCGAAGTGCTTGTCGATCAAGTCTTCGTGCACGGTGATAGGACGCGGTGTACCGTTGTTCACACGGAAGCGCTTTTCCGGCAGCTTGTCGAGGTTGATGCCAACCACGGCACCAGTCTTGCGCGCGGCATCCACGGCGGATGCGCCCTTCACATACACCGCATCCACGTCACCACGGATCAACGGCGCCAGGCCTTCCCACAGGTTAGTGCCCAGGTTGTCACTGGCCGCAGCGAGATTGCCATTGCCCCCGGCACCCGATTTGCCCCCCAGCTCCACCAGATACACATCGTCCAGCGTGCGCCCGACCGAGGCCAGTGCTCCCTTGTAACCAGCCAGGCTCATGCCGCGCGCAATGCTGCGACCGCGACGGTTGTTGGCAATGTCTTCCGCACGAAAAGCCGGAAGCGCCAGGCGCTTTCCGACTAGGTGCTCCGGTCGCGAAATATCAGAGCCCGGACGCACCAGGATGGCTTGCAATTCGTCGATCCAGGTCAAGCCCACCAGCTTGGTGGGCGCGCCTTGCGCCTTGGCGGGCAAGGCCAGCAGATTGCCGCCTTCGCGCACCAGCGTCTTGAGTTCGTGGTCATAGTGGTGGCGCGCCAATTCGCCGCCCACTTCCTGCAGGGTTTGCACCTGAATCGCGTCTTGTGCAAAGTCCTCGCTCAGCCAGCCCAGCTTGTAGGCCAGACCGGTGGCCGTGGGCACCGGGCAACGGGTGAACCAGACGGTATCAACGACATCGACCTGTGGATATGTACTGCTGTTATTGCTAGAAATGGCTTGTGTCATGAATATTCCTTGATGTGGGTAATTGGCAATTGCTGATTGGTAATAGGTTTCGTTGGGCAACTTATTTGGTAGCGCTCCAGTAGTCGGTCAGGCTCAGCTTCTTGAGTGCGGCATTGGCGTATTTGGGCTCCAGCAGATCCTCTGCTTTCAAGTCTTTCTGGATCAGTTTCTGACTGCGTGCAAACTCCAGCACGCTGCGGTAGTGCTTATAGACCACCGCGTCATAGACCGGACTCCAACGGTCTCTCCAGGCCAGGGACGGGTCGTCGTAGCTGCGCCGAACGACGCTCTCAGGTACACCGCTTCGGGTTCCGTCCTTGATTACGGCGTCGCGGTTGCCGTCCTGCGACGCCCAGTACTGGGCTTTGATCCAGGCGGTGACCACCAGATCGGTAACTTCCGGATTGGCTTGGATGTAGTCCTTTTTGGCCCACAGTTCGGCGCGCATCTTGCGGTCGGGCTTGCCCTTGCTGCTCCAGATGATGCGGCCTATGCCTTTGTCTTCGAGCGGATAGGCCCCGATCAGAAAGATAGCGTCCACCGCGCCCGTCGCCAGGGCCGCCGTGCCTGGCTTAATGTCCATGTTCACCAGCTTGAAGTCACGCGGCGAGAGCTTGCTATCCTCGATCAGATGCAACAAACCCAGCTCCCAGGGGCGCCCTCGGTGCACGCTGATTTTCTTGCCCTTGAGGTCGGCCAGTGACTGCGCCATGGAATTGGGTGGCACCATCAAAAACATGTCGGTGCCGCGCCCAGCGGGCACCACCACTTGGGTCCGCACGCCACCGGCATTGAGAATCACCGAGGGCAAATCGCCATAGCTGGCAAACTGAATGCGGCCGCTGGCAAAAGCTTCGTTCATGGTGGCACCGGTGTCACCGGTGACCGGAAACCATTCCAGCGCAACACCGCGTTTGGCCAGTTCCTGCTCCAGCCAGCCCTCTTGTTGCACACGGTAAGGGGCGCCACTGATAGAAACCTTGCCGCCTTCGCTGAACGCGGTGACTGCAATGCGTAACACGTTTTTATCTGCCTGCGCCCAGGCCGTGCTGCAAAAACTCCAGGCGAGCAGAGCGGCCACGACGGGCCAAGTCAACAGGCGCCAAGGCGACTCCCGTCCGGTTTGCGTGTGAATTTTCATGTAAACGTTTCCTTGCGGGTCAGGCTGCACGGCGGATCAGCGCCTGAGCAGCATGGAAAGCGCGCGCGTCAATCCATTCGTTCACATTCACCGCATAGGGCAGGAACTGCCAACGGAACAAAAAGTTGGCAAAGTCTTGCAAGCCGGCGATCGAGGTGTCGCTCAAGTCGGTGCGCAAGCGCAAATGTGCATCGCTGCCGTAGGCCTGTGTGACCCAGTATTCGCTGGTGTTGGACTCGCGTGCCAGAAAGCGGCGCGTCTCGTCCGGATTGGCATGGGCCCATTGTTCGGCCTGCAATACCTGGTCCACGATGTCCACTGCAGCGTCAAAGTATTTGTTGAGCAAATTCAGGTCGACGGTGAGCGTGCGCGGCGTGCCGTTATTGGCACGAACCAGCGGATCGGGGTGCGCGCCGGTGTCAATCACCGTATGCAAGCCAAACTGGTGTGACGTCTGTGCTGCATGCGCGCCCTTGAGGAAGATGGCATCGACTTCTCCGCGCAGCAGTGCAACCAGCTCCGCACTTTGTCCGCCTCGGCGCACTCCGCCAAACACATTGGTGCCTGCAGTTGATACCGCTGCAGTGTCGCTCTGACCGGCTTCAATCACGTAATCCACCAGTTGCACATCGTTGACTTCCAGGCCTTCGAGCCGCAGCGCATTTTCCAGTCCACGAATGGCTTGCGCACGTGCGAAGTCAATTTGCGCATTCACCCATTTTGGCAATCCGAAACGGCGCCCCTTCAGGTCACGCACGCCGCGAATACCGCTTTCCGGCAGCGTCAGAATGCGCTGGGTTTCGTCCGCCCAGGACAGGCCCAGCACACGCGTCTCACGCCCCACCGAACGCGCCCAGATGGCGGGAATGTTGCCACCATGGCGTACCGAGTTTTGCAGCGTATGGTCAAAGTGTGATTCGCGCACCGACTTGTCGGTGGATTCACGCAATGACTGGATCGTCGTATTTTTGGCTTTGAAAGTTTGCTCCAGCCAGCCTTTCTGCAAGGCAATGCCCAGCCCGGTGGGAACCGGGCAACGGGTATACCAGAGGGTTTCGAGTGCTTGTGTCATGGGGTCTCCAGAGAATGAAATTGAGAAGCTTGGAACCCCTGTTTGCAAATTAAATGCCAGCCCTCTCAGGACGATTTCGCTTGGCTTTCCGTGCCAACTGTTGTCATCTCCATGCTAAAAAGTTATGCGTGCTGCGAACCAGACAGTGCCTGTGTTGCTGCATCAGCAGCGCCACAGACGCCCCCTCAAAGCGCAAGACGGCGGGCCCACTCGGCGCCATCCCACTGAACACGCTCGGGCACCGGGGTCACTGGCTCCAGCCCCTCTTCGATCTGCACGAAGTCGGCATGCAGTCCGTCGCGGATGGCGACAAAGTCGGACTTGCCACGCTGGCGCGGATGCGCAATCGGCACATGCTGAATACGGCGTATGC
>CAIUDG010000076.1 GCA_903897925.1 uncultured beta proteobacterium
ATTACCCGTGGCAGGGCTATACCGCGCGCTTCTATGGCAGCCGCACCGAAGGCCTGTGGGGTGTTCTGCACTTTTATGGCGAGGTGCGCACCGGCCAGGCACGCCCAGCGGCGGGCAGCCACCCCACCCCCGTTGGCACCTGCAATATGGCAGATGCCCCAAAGCACTATGTGTGGCGCGCATGGCATGCCGACCGCAACGTGGCGCGCCGACACGCGCCGCAAGGGCCGACTACGCCATCCACCACCTGCCAGCGGCACAGCGCCGCCCATGCTGCAAACCTTCTGGTGCAGGGACTGGCCCATTTCGGGACGCCCCAGTCCGGCCATACCAGCACAAGCCTGGCGCAGCACACCAACACCCCGCTTGGCCAGACGCAGGCACTGGGCCTCAGCGGCCAGCGTTAAGCCGGCGCTAAACCGGCGCCCCCCAAGCACCCCCCAAACACCCTCTGCTCAGGAGCATCCCCATGCCAGACATCACACGAACCGACAACTGCACGGCCGAAGACCTCTCCGCGCCAACCAACGCGTATAGCCAGCGCTTCATGTCGCTCGAGCAATACAGCCGAAATCTAGATCGCTTTTCAACAAGGTACGCACACGACTGCACGATGTACGACGACGCACCGCTGCAGACCGACCCGACACCACCCAGCGTACAAGGCTTGCGCGAACGCCTGCGCGAATTCCTGGACGCCGCAACAGCCACTGCCAAGCGCTTGCAGGAAGACCTTGCGGGCAAGCAGGCGCTGCTTGCCGTGTTTCAAAGCGTCTACCACCATCCCCGCTCCCATGCCACGCTCCAGGAGCAGGCGCATTACGCGGTGTTGGCGGTGCAATCCATGATTGAGTCCGTGACCGAGCTGGTCTGGCGCGTAAGCGCGTGGCGAAACGAAGCGCTTCGGGAACTGGCCGCAACGCAGCAGACCAACTACGCCGCAGACCCAGCGGCCATGGCGCAAACGCTGCAGCAACTGGCCGCCGCCAAAAGCAATTTCCAACCCTGCACAGATGCCCTGAACTACCTGAATTCCCATGCGCACATGAGCCGCCAACTGGGCGGCCAAACCTACGCCAGCATCCTGGACGCGGTGCGGCCCCATGCAATGCCAGCCACACCAGTCACGCCGGCCACACCACCCAGCAGCACCGCCCCGTGCCAGCGCCCCCTGCCCGCAGCACAGGGCGCGCTGGAGCAGTCCGGCGTCCTACCGGCCAGCATCAACAACCACCAACAGGCCTATTACTACGGCGACTGGGCCACACAGGCCCTGCTGTTTGCGCACGGGACCGACATCCAGGGAAACGGGCACCACCGGCGCTACACCTTCAGTAACGGCTCCTATGTCGAAGTTCAGGCCCACGTGCCCCAAGTGCAGCACGGCCGCAGCCTGGATTACCCGTGGCAGGGCTATACCGCGCGCTTCTATGGCAGCCGCACCGAAGGCCTGTGGGGTGTTCTGCACTTTTATGGCGAGGTACGCACCGGCCAGGCACGCCCAGCGGCGGGCAGCCACCCCACCCCCGATGGCACCTGCAATATGGCAGATGCCCCCAAGCACTATGTGTGGCGCGCATGGCATGCCGACCGCAGCGTGGCGCGCCGACAAGCACCGCAAGGGCCGACTACGCCATCCACCGCCTGCCGGCGGCACAGCGCCGCCCATGCTGCAGACCTTCTGGTGCAGGGACTGGCCCATTTCGGGACGCCCCAGTCCAGCCATACCAGCACAAGCCTGGCGCAGCACACCAACACCCCGCTTGGCCAGACGCAGGCACTGAGCCTCAGCGGCCAGCACTAAACCGGCGCAAAAAAAACCTCACTCCGTCACGGTGCGCTCGGCCGGGCTGCACTGCCGACAGCGTCAGCAACGCTCCAGAACATCCGCGCGCTGGCGCCCAGGCCCTCTGGATCGTGGCGCGCCAGCAGTTCGCGCACCGTGGTCTTGGCACG